>JASJDD010000184.1 GCA_030065735.1 Crocosphaera sp. | reverse complement strand
TAGAAGAGATGGCCGAACAAGGCTGTGCTGTCGCACGTTGATATACTGGTCAAAATTCATCCCCACCTAAAATGTGAATGTTCCTGATAGTATTTTTAGGTGGGGACTTCTTTTGACATTTTTGTTAAAAGGTTAAGCCTAGGGATTATTGGGCTAACCAATTTAACAAATCTACCTCACTTTCAAAGTCCAGCAAAGCTTCTCCTAAGTCTTCTATCTGCTCAACGGGGAGTTGACGGATTTGCTCACAAACGGACTCAGAAACTTGTCCGAGACGGCGATGAAGAAGGCGTAATACTAAGTTAGCTTCTCCTTCTTGTTTTCCTTCAAGTCGTCCTTTTTGTTCAGCTGATGCGGTGATTTCCTGGTAAATGACAGATTCTTTCATAATCTCTTCCCTTAATAGTTAATAATATGTAAAAAAATGCTATAATACCATCTTATTGTAGTTGCTAAGTTTTGCATTCTAAAATTATGACTAATCTAACTTATCTTAATATTTTCTTCTAATGTCAGCTAAAGATATCTTTCATCAATCAGTGTGTATTGCTCTTGAAAAAAATGGATGGGATATTACTCATGATCCCCTTTATCTTAAAGTTAGTGATGTAGAATTTTATATTGATTTAGGAGCAGAAAGATTAATTGGTGCTGAAAAACGGGGACAAAAAATTGCTATAGAAATTAAATCATTCTTAGGAGCATCAGAAGTGACAGAGTTTCATTTAGCACTAGGACAAATTCTTAATTATCGGTTAGCATTACAGAAAGAAGATCCTCAACGAATATTATACTTAGCTATTCCCCAAGATACCTATGAAGATTTCTTCTCTCGTCAGTTTATTCAAGATTCTGTAGCAGAATATAAAATAAAACTATTAATTTATAATTCTCTCAAACAAGAGGTAGTTCTATGGAAAGAATAAATTATGCTCAATTAATTCAAGATATTCTAACTAACCATTTCCAAAAAGGTGTTGAAAGTTCAACAGAAATTCAGTTGATTTTTGATCAGGAGCATCATCATTATCAACTTTTACATTTAGGTTGGAAAGAACAAAAAAGAATTTATGGTGTTATTGTTCATGTAGATATAAAAGATAATAAAATTTGGATTCAAAGAGATGGAACTGAAGTAGGAATTGCTAATGAATTAATAGCTGCTGGTGTTCCTCCTCACGATATTGTCTTAGGTTTCCAAGCACCCTATAAACGAAAATTAACTGAGTTTTCTGTTAATTGAGTGACTTATCCAACTGATAAGGTTTAGCTTAGGAATCATTTTACTAACCAACTTCACCAATCCGTCGATTAATACTTTTTTGCTGTATTAGACTAAGTAAAAAAACGATGATTTCTACCGATTAATGACCTTCGCCAATTAATGTAAAAGCTCCCCAAATTCTTATTTCTTCGGGATCTTGGTCTTTTGCAGTTAATAAAGCTCGACGTAACGCTTGCGCTTTACTCATTTTATGTTCATAAAGATTGCTATAAAAATTGGTCATAATATCAACTGTTTCATCATCCCCAACTTTCCAAAGAGAGACTAAAACAGTGGGAACTCCTGCGGCCAAAATCGAACGAGATAACCCAATAACGCCATCTCCTGTAATGTCTCCTCTTCCCGTGTCACAAGCACTTAACACCACTAATTCTGCTTTTAAAGGTGTGGTTCCTAGGAGTCCATATTGTTTCATGATTTCATCGGTTGTCAGCCATCCATCGTTGTCTTCATCCGTAGCAAAGGCTAAAACTCCAGGGGAACCAATGCCATGAATTTCATCTAATAAACCATGAGTGGCAAAGTGAATAATTTGAGCATTGGGCATTTTTTCAATTACTCTAGTTTCTGTGGCTGAATCACCTTTTAATGGTTCAATCTTGTCAAATAAATTGAAGGTTTGGAACATTTTAGCGAGTTGATCAACTTCAGTTTCTGCACCAAATAAGGGAGATAAGGATTGTTGTTCAGGACCCAAGGGATCTTGAGGCATAGTAGGATTTCCTACCATAAGAATTTCTTTACTTTTATTTTCTGTTTGAATTCTTTGTGCATTTTGCTGGGTAAAAAAGAGGGATTGAATGGAAGGTGCCGTGATTAATGTGTGTTTATCAATTAAGTATTTTCCTTCTGCATCTTGTAGCGCAGCAAAAGGTAGTTGAAAAAGGATTTCATCGGGAATAATAATAACAGGTTCATTTTCATCTTTTGGTAAAAATTCTTTAATAGGTTCGATTAAAATAGTATGCAGTTCATGAAGATTTTCTGTTAATTCTCCTTGTTCTAAAGATTTATTATTTTGATTGCTTGCTTCTGAATTTCCACGTCCTCTCACACCAATATCTCCCTCTCTCATTTCTGGAATCAATGTTTTTAAAGCAATATTCTTTTCAGTTAAATCAACTTGTTTAAAGAAAATTTCTCCTGTTGGTTTTACTACCCAAATATACAGTTTTCCTGATGTTCCCCTTCGCTTACCGTCATGAATCATATCATCTCTGGGAATAATCGTATATTCAACTAAAGTAGCATTTTGTTGTTTGGCAATTTGTTTAATATTTTCGATTTTTATCGTTTCACTCAAACTATTTTCTGTATTATTATCAACTGATAACCGTTGAAACTGTAAATTAACAAAAGCTCGGTTTCTTCCATTTTCAGAGTCTTCTAGAGCTTTTTCTGTTTTATTTTGAGCAATTAATACTTGTTGTAGTAAATTGTAGGTATACAGTCGAGTATCAAACATTGATATTCTATAATTATCAGCATTGGCGAGTTGACCTCGTATTCGTTCTAAAATTTCAATGGAATCACGAAGTTTTTCCTCTGCAACTTGTAAATTACCTACTGTCAAAAAAGTATGCGCTAAATTATTCAAAAATTCAGCTTCAAATAATGGTTCATCAATCTGTTTTGCTATTTCCAAAGCTTGTTGATAGTATTGAATAGCTTCGTCGTAATTTTTCTTGTGATCAGCTACCATTCCGAGACTTGCCAAAGCTCGGCTTTTTATAAGATCAATATTTCCAATATTTTTTGTTTGAGCAATCTCAAGACTTTCAGAATAGTGTTGTTCTGCTTTTTCGTAATTCTTTTCTTCGTGATAAACAATACCTATATGAATAAGAATATCAGCCTTATAATACAAATCATTTTCTTCTTCTGCAATTGCTAATCCTTCTTCATAATATGTTAAAGCTTTATCATAATTATCTAAATTTGTTTCAATGAATCCTAAGTTTCCTAAAGCTCTTTTCCTCACGTAATTATCATTTACTTTATTGGCAATTTCTAAACTTTCGTTGTATAGCTCTTTAGCCTTGTCATAGTCACCTAAAGCTTCATAAGTATTTCCTAGACTAATGAGTAGTCTTGCTTTTTGTCCAGGGTTTTCTAGTGTTTCTGCAATATCTAATGCTTCTTTAGTGGTTTCAAGAGCTTTGAGATATTGTCCCAATTTATGGTGTGCCACACCTAAATAACCTAATGCTTGCAGTTGACGTGGAAGATTGTTGGTATTAAGAATAAGGGGCAAAACAGTTTCTAATGTATTAACTGCCATTTGATATTGAGCTAGGCGATTATAGGCAGCACCAAGCATAATAAGAGTATTAATTCGTCCTTGTGAATGTTGAAGTTTTTGGTAATGTTCTAACGCCTCTTGAAAATAAGCAATAGCACTGTCAATATCATGCGTCTTAAACTTTGCAACACCACGGTTATAAAGCTGATGGACTTCTTCTAATTTTAATGGTTGAGTTTGAGCAACGATTTTGGAAGTAGTGGGTTGGGAATCAAACGCTATAGAAAGAAACAAAATAATAGCGGTGATTTTAACAAATTTACTAAGTTTAAGAAGTTTTGAGCGCATAATTTAAACCATTGTATGATTAAACTTTTGATAAGTAGTCGGACATAAATACAGCTAACTGTGTAAACATTTGCAAACATAGCTTTAGTCCTACTCCTGCCTCCTGCCTCCTGCCCCCTGCCTCTTTTCAACTGTAACGTTTATTTTTGTCTAGGTACTTAGCATTAACAAATCTATTGAGATTTAGGAGGAAGTACCTCACTAACATCTAAAAACTCATATTCATTTTCTTCGTCTTTTTCATCTAACTCACAGTTAGAATCATCATCATCAGAATCACAAATATCCTTCCTAGACTGCAACTGTTGGGTAGCCTCTGACTGTTGTGTACTCGTGGATTGTTCTATGCTGCTAGATTGTTGTATCGTTTGCTGAATATTAAGAGTTATAGGATCTACTGGGTTGATTGGATCTAGTGGATCTAGTGGATCTAGTGGATCTAGTGGATCTACTTCAACTGGTATAAATTCCACTCCAAATACACCCCCTAGAAAAGATTGATTCGGATTTATTGTTATAATGATTGGACCAGCCGTTCCGCTGGCATTGTTGGGAATATCAGTATTAGAACTTTCTGGGATAATTTGATCTTGGATATTTAAGAAAAGTGCTTGTTCTTCTGGGTCTCTTGATGAATCAAGAGCCGTAGCTCGACATAGAGAGCTAACACATTCAAAACTTACATCAGATACTTCAACAAATACTCTGCCATCTTCGCCGTTCTCTTCTGTGATAAATAGACCCTCAGATGGAAGTCTTTTTTCTGCTACACCTCCTCCAAAAAAAGGTGTTTGACTATCTCCGTTTATTCTAATGCTACCTTCAACCTGAAGGCCATCATCAAACTCCAGATCAAACTCTTGATTAACAATTTCTACCCTTCTACTTCTATCTCCATATTGGATATCAATGTTAATTTCCTCAAAATTATCGTCGTCAGCATTCTGACCATTAAATCGCACAACGATACTTGAATCTGCGTCCCCCTCGATTCTAACAGTTGTTGTATCTCCGTTTGAAACCTCCTCAATCCCTTGGTCTTCAAGAAAGTTCTGAATGGAACGATCTGGAGGAGGTGTATTTAAAATCTCTCCTGTAATGAAGACAGGATCACTATTAGTTTGAACCCTCTCATTTCGTAGTCCGCGAGCTTGAAATAAACCACCTGCTTCAATAGTGGCCCCATCGGCCCCCGTTTGGATTGTTTCCACAAAGATATCACCAGTTGTTGATGTCAATTTTACGGAGGTTTGATCATTGGTGTCACGATCTGAAGCAGTAAGATCACCTGTTTCGATCTTCCCTTGAGCCATCAGGTTTATATTGCCAGCCGAGTCACCTACAACTGTATTGATACTTCCTACATCAATAGTTGCGCCTTGAATGGTAATGTCTCCTCCATCGGTCTGAATCTCACCATCCTCCCCAAGAGCACTATTCCCCTGAAGATTAATATTACCTTTAATGGTATTAAGATCATCACCAGTTGAAAGCGTAATATCATTTCCATTTGTACTAATAACCCCATCAGCTAAGAGTGTTATACCACCTCCATTAGTAGTAATATTTCCTACCGTAATAGTTGCGCCTTTAATGGTAATTTCTCTTCCATTGGTATCAATTGATTGAGGTGTATCCTCCATTGAAACATCGTCTATTATATCATCCATGAAAAAATTGCCCATACCATCTCCATCTGCATCTGCTGTAAAGCTAATAGAACCTTCTCCTGATTGAAACTCTAATATACCATCGAGCAATGTTGGAGTGTCATTCGGATTCTCTCCTTGGGTTAAGTCTTCAATGGTGATGTTATTAGATGCTTCTAAAATAATGTTCGTATCTCCTACTATATTTTCTAATTCTGATTCAAAAATCGTAGTAGGTGCAGTATCATTTTGTTTGGCTGGATTCTCAGGATCTTCTGGAGGAACGCTGAGAATAGAACCAACAATATTATTATTGTTTCCTTGAAAAGTTTGATCGCCGTCTGGTGGATCATTGTTATCACCATCTCCTAGTCCTCCTTGAATCGTAATATTTACAGGATCTAATAATAAAGTTCCGGTATCACCATTAACCGCATTAGTATCAACATCTCCCCGAAAAATTAAACTCTGTTTTCCTGAAACCTCAACAAAACCACCGTCCCCTGAAACATTACCACCCCTAGCAAATATTTCCCCATAAAATCCCGTCACATCATCGGCCCAAACAATCACTTTTCCCCCATCTCCTTCCACTAAACCATCTGCTTTAATAACTGAATCTTCACTAACATAAGTTCGCAACGCATTCTTAACTGTTCCTTCACCCTTATAATCTCCTCCAATTAAGGCAATACCACCACCATCAACCCCAGACACATCAATTTCTCCTCCAACAATTCCCACTTTATCCCCCAATACTTGAACCGTTCCTCCTACCCCAGAAACTAGGTTAGACGCATCAAGATTTCCCCCGACAATGGCATTTCCCACACCATCAGGAACCTCTAAATTATTCACCGTAACTTGTCCATTATTAACGGTTATTCCTGTGTTTACCACAGCGTTTCCTTCGGTTAATAATTGGGGTAAAGATGCAGCAGAAACTGGTGTATTTTCTCCATTAATAGCAGTTTTGGTAGCAACAGGTAAATCTAAACTTAATAAGTTTCCTTCTTGAGTGACACGGACATAATTTTCCCCAGGAATAGCAGCAATGGTAATATTTCCCCCTGGTGTAGAAAGGGTTCCAGTATTAATTACATTTCCCCCTACCAAAGTAATATTTTCCCCTGGAGAAACGGATAAATTTCCTGCATTAATAATGCTTCCTGGTTGATCGCTGGTAAAAGCAAACCCCGTGGGATTTCCGATTAATTGATCATAATTATTAGACCCTAACGCATTAAACCAATAATTACCAATTTGAACGCCGTTTGCAGTGGTTGCGGTAAATGATCCAGGAACCTGTAATTGTGCGTGGGGACCGAATAAAATCCCAGCAGGGTTAACAAGATAAAGGTTAGAATTGCCTCCTGTCAGTTGAATTAACCCGTTAATAACTGAAGGATCTCCCCCTACCACTCGACCTAAAATATTCTGGATGTTAGGGTTAGAAATAAAGTTGGCAATCTGTCCTTGATTCAATCCAAATTGCTCAAAACTATGGAATAAATTTGCTCCTGTTTGGGTTCCGCCACTAATATTAAATAAGGTTCCATCAGGAGAAACTACAAAGGTTCCAGTTCCGTCATTGGCCGAAGTAATGGGTTGAGCAATACTAGGATTAATACAACTTTCTAAAGTAATTATTAAGGGAATAAACAGTAAAGAAGATAATTTTTTAATCATTGTTTAAGATTTAATTTAACAACAACGGTAATCAGTAGCTGTACATATTTAAAGTTAACTATGAGAGGAGGAGTAAGGAGTCTCAAACTATCATGATTTCACAAAAAAAATTCCAACTCCGAACCCGAACTCAAATTACTCAAAGTCTAGACTCGTTTTTCTAAAAGGAAGCTCTAACACCCGATTTATTTAATAAAAATTCACAAATTTGCACAAATTGGAATTATTCGCTACACTACGCCGTAGTTCCCTAATTATCAAAAATAAACCAGCAAGCTTAGTGCTTTTTCTCAAAAAGAGCCACTAATTTCATGTTGCTAATAGTTTAATATTTTTCTTTTTTAACAATCATAAGTTAACGGTTTGATCTTGACTAATTTTTAGTGAAGGCTAGAACTTTGTTGCCATAAAAAATTAGGATAATAAAAATGTTAATACAGAATAATTTGTGTTTTTTAATGATTTTTTTCAGCCTTTGGGGAGTTATTTTTCCGAAAAATTTAAAAGTTATGGCACAGGTTTCACCACTACTTTTGGCTAATGAAAAACAACAACCCCCAAGAGATCAATTACCACCCGTTTCCCCTGAAGAACCTCCTTCAGTTCCCTTAGAAACGGAAGAAATTGAAAGCAATGAAGATGTCTTAGAATCGTCTGTTTGTCCTGCTTTAACTGTTTCCGAAGATCCCATTTTTGTCCGTACCATTGAAGTGATTGATAGTACAATTTTTGAAGCGGATCAATTGGAAATTTTAATGAAAGAAGTGCTTGAAAATTATGAAAATCGAGAAATTTCTGTTGCTTCATTGCAAAAAGTTGCTGAAAGACTTACTAATCTTTATGTTCGTCAAGGTTATATCAATTCCAGGGCCGTTGTTTGTCAACCGACACAGGATAATCTGGTGCAAATTCAAGCGATCGAAGGAACCTTGGAAGATATCACTATCGAAGGAAATGACCGATTAGCCAACTATGTGGCAGCCAGGATGTGGTTAGTCAATTCTAAACCCTTAAATGCTAGAAATATCGAAGAACAGCTACGTTTATTAAGAACCAGTCCCCTTATTAACGAGGTAACTGCTAGTCTTAGACCTACCGGAGAAATTGGCAAAAGTCTTCTAATAGTTACCGTAGAAGCGGCCCAAGCATTGACTTTTGAAGTCAGTACGGATAACTTTTCCCCTCCCATTATTGGTTCCGATCGCATCGGAGGTAAATTAGAATATCGTAACTTACTGGGGTTGGGTGACACCATTACTGGAACCTATAACCACACCACCACAGGGGATTCTGATACATTTGATCTTAAATATAATATTCCTCTCAATGCGATGGAGGGAACCTTAGAACTGCGAACCTTTATTAGTCGCAGCGAATTTGATCAACCAGTAACTGTCCCGATTGTTAGTAATGAGGAACTCAGGTTAGAAAGCTTTGAAGTGGAACTTAATTCCGACTATGAAATCTATTCTATTAACTATCGTCAGCCGATTATTCGTTCTTTAAGAGAAGAATTAGCAATTTCAGGAGGATTTACCTATCGAGACGGTTCTCCCATTGAAGCCTTACAAGCTTCTGGTTTGCCTTTCATTCTAGCAGAATTTTTTGACGAGGTGGGTTTAGATGCTGGTTTACAAGCGATCGGTGTTTTAGATCCAGATTTGAACCAAGATCGAACCAGTGTCTTTAATTTGGGGGTTGATTATGTGAGTCGAGATACCCAAGGAGTTTGGGCCTTGAGTTCTCAATTTAATGTCGGAACAGGAATTTTTGATGCAAGTATCCGTCCGAGTCCTTTTGCTGATAGTCGTTTTTTTAGTTGGTTATTGCAAGTTCAAAGATTACAACAAATTGGAACGGATAACCTATTAGTAATGGTAGGAAATTTACAATTGAGTCCTGATAGTTTGTTATCTTCGCAACAATTTGTTATTGGTGGAGGACAGTCTGTAAGGGGGTTTCGTCAGAATGTTAGATTTGGTGATAATGGGTTTCGTTTTTCCATTGAAGATAGAATTACCGTAGCAAGAAATGGGGAAGGTAATTCTGTGTTTCAAGTTGCACCTTTTTTGGATTTAGGACAAGTTTGGAATAACCCCGATAATCAAGATTTATTACGAAATAAGACTTTTTTAGGCGGGTTAGGGTTGGGATTGATTTATACTCCTATTCGTAATTTAAGTATACGGGTTGATTTTGCACTCCCCTTAGTAGATTTAGAAGATAGGGGAGAAAATGTACAAGAAGAAGCCATTTATTTTGATGTTAAGTATCGCTTGTAATTTCACAAAATGAGTGAGATTCTAAGGCTTTTATTTCCTCTGAAAATACTGCTGGATTATTATACATTTCTCGGATAGCATCTGACCACAGTTTTCGTTCTACAAAGTATTTAACCCGTTCTTTAGCTATTTTTTCCTTAGCATTTTCTTCTGATTGTAGACTTGTTTCTAAGGCGTTTAATTCTCTTGATATAGTTTCTTTTGTTGCTTGATCCATCATTTTAAATCCTACCCAAATGGGGTCATTTGAGGTGAGATTTGTCCAATAATAAGTTTTACTGGGTTGTAAAGTTTTTCCTTCATAAGCAATAGTATGAGTTATTAATTCATTGGCAGTTTGAGACTGAGGAACCATATAACTCCACATGGTTTGCTCTTCTGTTTTCGGAAATTTTCGAGTTGCCACCACAATTTTGTTTAAATTACCTTGTACCAAAAATAAAGGGGTTTCACTCCAAACTAGGTTTTGTCCATCTTCTTGTGCATTATTCCGATTCCGTTCTTTTAGTTTTCCTGGTACAATTAAACAAGTGAGATCGTTGCTCCCACGAGATCCCCCGGTTCCTTTTTTTCGTCTTAAACTATCGAAAATATCTCCCCAAGATAAAGCAATATAAGTTGTATCTGGTGAGTTATCTATAATAATTTGCTGTTGATTAAAATGGTTAAAAATGCCTTCAACTTGATTAGCTTTTAAAGGGAAGACAGTTAAGAAGAAAAATGATACAAATAAACTGAGATAAATAACTATTTTTTGGGTTAATGTAGACATAATAGACGACTCCTATAATTAAACAAAAGTTATTCTAATTGTTCTCTGATAACAGTTTCTTTTGAGAAGCATAGTAAAGGGTAATCCAAAAAACTAAACTAGGTAATAACCAAGGAATGAGAATGGCGGTAGAAACAAACATTTGTAATCCTATCCATCCATAAATTATCGTTGCTACACCTAAAATAATTAATATTTTTTTGATATGCTGTGATTTTTCAATAACAATTCTGCTGATACTTTTAGCGATTAATACTGATAGTAAACACATCAAAAAATCGGGAATGGGAATAACTAATCTTTGGGTTAAAAAATGATGAATCATGTAAGCATGAGCTTCCCCTCCTGGCAACTTTTTTTCGGACCATCCGCGCCAGTAATTTAAGGCAAATGGCACTGTAAAATTATCTTCATTTTCTGTTTTTATTCCCGCTTCTTCATACCCTCCAGGTGCAATAAGAATCAATTTTGAAGTCCAATTTTTCTCCTGATTATTGGGGAGTTGACAAGTTCCTAACAATTCACAAGCAGAGACAGTTTGGTAAGCTTTATCAGGGGGTATGGAAAAATCAAGAATGGGTTGGAACCATTGGAAAAAGTGAGAAATAGAGAGAAGATTTAATGAATAAAGAAAACGACTGATTTTATTACTGGTGGATAGAAGTGAACAATTTACTGAACTTTCTTTATTAATCTCAAGATTATTATTACTTTGGTTGAGATAACAAGCGTAGTTTAACGCTAATTGATAAGCAAAAGGAGAAGAAACAGAGTCATTATTATGATCAGGAAGTTCTATGTACCATTGATAAAATTCAATATTTCCTTGTTGATACCAATTATGATCTAATTTAACAATCTCTTCTGATATACTTCCTTCAAAGGGATTTTCTGAGTCTATCGTAGCAAAAACAAACTTAATTCCTTCTGCTTGGTTAATAGCATCAGCTAAGTTTTTTGTTTTATCAGGTTGCTGTTGAGTTTCATCTAAAATATAGTCAATGCCAATGACTTTTGATTTAAAATTACTGGCTTTCTTAACTAATTTTCCTAAGTAACTATAATCAATAGGATGTCTTTGTTTAATTTGAGCTTGCACTAAAGATTTATTATCAATTTTTACCAAAAGTAACGGAGATTCGACCTCAGCAGGAACCTGATAGGTAAGATGACGATAAAAGGCTTGTATTAATAAACGAGGTTCTAACAGTAAGTCTTGTATAGGTGGTAATAAACTCAAAAAAAGTAATACTCCTATCCCCCAAACTTTTTGTAATTTTCTTGGTGAATTATCGGGTTGAATGTCACTTTCCGGAAGGTTGAGAGGTTTGGGAGGTGGTTTAATATTTTTGATGGTATTATTGTTTTGATCATTTTCTATTTCTGTAATTCTTTGTTGACATTCTTCAATTCTCTTTCTCAGTAAAAATTTTTTCTCTGGATCGGTAATAATCGCTTCTTCTCTACGAAACATCACTAACTTTTCTTTCCAAGTTTCTAAATCTGATTGTTTCCCAGACATTTTAATTATCCTCCTAACTCCTCAATTTTACTAAGACACTCTTCAATTCTCTTCCTCAGTAAAAATTTTTTCTCTGGATCGGTAATAATCGCTTCTTCTCTACGAAACATCGCTAACTTTTCTCGCCACAATTCCATTCCTTCTGGATCACTGTAGCTATTTACTGTCTTATCTTCTACAAGATTATATCTAGATTCTCTATTCTCAGAATCTCTTTCCAGAGTTCCAAACTGATATTCAATAGCTTTAATTAGCTTCTCAAAACCATTCGGTTTCCAGTAGTCTAACCACTGAATATCCTGAAGATTCAACCCATAATCTGACTGTCTTATTTCTGGGATTTGACAGTCATCAAATTTCAGGGGGATTAGATAGATTTCCCCCGAAGGCAACTCCGCCAACATCTCCATAGCCATCTTAAACTCACGCTGAATATAACCTCGTTTGCTGATGGAGGTTGACGACAAACAAGCTATGAATAGATCACTGCTTTTCAAAGCTTTAGGAATTTCCTCTCTCCAATTCTGTCCTGGAAGTAGATCCTCCTCGTCTAACCAAGGTTTATACCCTGCTTCTAACAGTTTGGCGTAGAGTTCCCTAACCTGTGGTTTATCCTCTGACGCATGGGCAATGAATATCTGTGGTGGGTTCTGTGGCATCATTTATCCCCCTTGGTTTCTGGTTGCCATTGTTACTACATTAACGTTCAATATTCCTCCTGTTTACCATACTACTTTAATGATGAAAGTATCGCAGTTAAAAGAATCCCCAGTTAAGTTTTAAAGCAAACTCATAACAATTATTAATTAAACGGTTTAAAGGATGAGGTAAATGGGAATCCCAACTAGAGTAACGGCTTTCCCTAAGTTACCATAATTTTTTATCAGGTAAGACGGGAGTGCGAAAACTCCTATCTTTAAATAGGAGATGAAGCACGACTCGGCATTTAAAAATGCCGTGAATATGCTATAATTTTAAGGCGGTGGAAGGGTAATCAACCACTTTAAAAACC
>JASJDD010000183.1 GCA_030065735.1 Crocosphaera sp. | reverse complement strand
TGTTTAGCAGTTAAACGATTAGCTGCCACCCTAGCACAAGCTCTAACAACATGATTAGCAGTTAGTCCAAAACGTTCTTTAACGTCTTGATAACAGACAGCTTGGATTGAATTTCTATTAGTCAAATTAGGTTTAACAGTCTCATTAATCCAGTTGCAAGCAGCAGCAAAGGCTTTGGCAGTATCATCTAATAATTGACGCTGCTCTGACGTAGGTTGAAACTTAACAACTAAAGTTAAGACTTGTTTCATCGACCTTAAAAATTCACAGAGGTAAGTTTAGCATAATATCGTGTGCAAAGCACCTTTGTTTGTTGGTCGCAATTCCTCCCACGAACTTCGTGCCTTGTTCGGGGCTTCCTTGCGACATTTCGGTGAACAAACTTTGATTCCTAACTTAATTACAGAAGCAGATAACCTAGAAGAAGTTATACCTAATGTATCTGACGCATTAGCAGCATTAATAGAAACTTATGAAGATTTAAACCAACCTTTACCCTCTGCATTACAACCTTTAATTCCGAATAATACCCTGTGGACAGAAACATTAATCCCAGTTAATTCTACTGTAAAAGCAAAGTGAAATATCGAGAAATAGCTAAGAAATTAAAAAAATTAGGATGTCAAGAAATTCCGAGACGGGGTGGAGGTTCTCATCGTAAATGGTATAATCCAGAAAATAACAGTATTGTTGCAATTCCTGACTGGGGAAATAAAGATTTAAAACTAGGAACCTTTCTAATCAAGTTATCAACGAAATATCTAATGTACTCTTAAAAAAGAGTTCGTTTACTAAGATGCAAATTATTAAAAGAAAAGAGTTGGACGTAAGCCGGATTCTGTTAAAAAGAGAGTTATCTATCTGGGACATTTGTTACCAAACGTCTCATGCGGTACACCTAAAACGGGACAGGAAAAAGACCAACCTTTAGCCCCTCCGACCTTGCTCCCAACCGGGGTTTACCGAGCCAGTACCTCACGATACTGCTGGTGCGCTTTTACCGACACCTTTGCACCCTTACCTCTTTCAGTTATCAGTTATCAGTCATTAGCTGCTCACTGTTCACTGAAAAAGGCGGTATTTTTCTGTGGCACTATCCTCACGCTCACGCGCACTGGGAATTATCCAGCAAGTCTGGTCTTTCGGGAGTCCGGACTTTCCTCGAGTGGGTTCAAATGACCCAACCGCAACTCTCGCGCCAACTCTTTTCTAGTTCTATTCTAATCTTTTTTGGAAAGGGGAATTTTGCGACGGGAAAAGGGTTCAAACCAACCCCTGCGCCAAAAGAACAAGATTAATCCCCCGGCAATCACTCCCATTAATCCTAAACAAACAAAATAACCCCAACGACTTTTTAATTCTGGCATATATTCAAAATTCATACCGTATAATCCTGCGATAAAGGTCAAGGGAATAAAAATTGTGGAAACAACGGTTAAAACTTGCATCACCTCGTTCATTTTATTGCTCATAGAGGAAAGATAAGCATCCATCAAAGAAGACGCTAATTCTCGATAGGTTTCTACAATATCTAAAATTTGAATAACGTGATCGTAACAGTCTCGAAAATAAATTTGTGCCTCAGAACTAATTAAAGAACTTTCGCCTCGCACTAACATATTAGTCACATTTCTTAAGGGCCAAATAGCACGACGTAAGGCTAATAATTCTCTTCTAATCACATAAATTTCTTTTAATTGATTGGTATTAGGAGCAATGGCAAGTTCGTCTTCTATATCTTCAATGCGATCGCCGTAGTCTTCTAAAACGGGGAAATAACCATCAATAATAGAGTCTAACAACAAGTACATTAAATAGTCTGCTTTTTGTTGTCTAACTTTTCCTTGATTTGCCCTAATTCTTTCTCTGACAATATCAAAACAATCTTCTATTTCTTCTTCTTGAAAGGTGAGTAAATATTTATTTCCTAAAACAAAACTCACTTGTTCGCTTTCAAATCCTTCTTCGTTGGCGTTGGGGCGAACCATTTGTACAATTAATACTAATTGTTCGTTATAATCTTCTAGTTTGGGTCTTTGGGGAACGTTAACTACGTCTTCTAATAACAAGGGATGAAGCTTAAAAATTTCTCCAATTTGTTTGAGAACTCTTTCGCTTCCTAACCCTTGAACGTCCATCCAGGAAATGGTATTTGTCCCTAAATAGGGGGTTAAAGCTTTGGGGGTTACGTCCACCTTCCGAATAGCATGGGACTGATCGTAATCAATTAAAACAATACGAGAAGGTTTGGCATCTGGTTCTATATTTAACTTTCCGGGTTCGCTACCGGGTTCATCAAAAAAGTAATCAAAATAATCTGAATCTTCTTCTTTTTCTAGTTCTTCTGGGTTCAATATTTGGGCTTCTGTAATGGGTGATTGAGTCATAATTGATCTTGAGTTATATTTTATTTTTTTTAATAATCTAAATGCAGTCCCATAATAATCAAATCTCTTTCAATATTATCTAATTGCGCTACTTTTGGCAAGTATCCCCATTGTTGAAACTTATATTTTTTGAACAAATTTAAGCTGGGTTGATTATGGGCAAAAATAAATCCTAGTAAATTAGTTAATCCTAGTTTGGGACTTTCTTCGATGACATATCCTAAGAGTTTTTTGCCGATTCCTTGACCTCGGTGGTTTTCGCCAATATATAAACTGATTTCGGCTGTACTTTTATAGGCCGGACGACCATAAAAATGTTGTAAACTGATCCAACCAAGGACTTCATTTTTAAACCCTGTCGTTAACGACGGAGTCTTTTCCATCACCCAAATGGGATAATGGTTCATATCTCTTTCTTGAAACCATTTTAAGCGACTGTTTACTGTTATTTTCTGTAAATCTCCTGTAGCAATACGACTGGGAATACTCGCATTATAAATATTAACAATTTCCTCTAAGTCCTCTAAGTTTGCTAGTCTTATTTTTTTCATCTTATCGTTCCTATTTTAATTTAATCATTAAATGAAATCGAGTTTTCTTGATGGTAAAGAGTCCCACTGATTGAACTAAATCACTCAATTTTTTATAACCGTAATTGCGAGAATCAAAGGAAGGAGATAATTTGGTTAATTGTGACCCAAAGGGTCCAAGATGCACCCATTCTTCTTCT
Source organism: Crocosphaera sp. (assembly GCA_030065735.1). Classification (GTDB taxonomy): domain Bacteria; phylum Cyanobacteriota; class Cyanobacteriia; order Cyanobacteriales; family Microcystaceae; genus Crocosphaera. The sequence goes on along the minus strand of JASJDD010000183.1, from coordinate 9,622 downwards.
TCGTTAACCACGGATTCGTAAGCACTTTTCAATAATTTTAACAATTTTTCGTTACTGGTTATTTTTTGATTTCCGGAGGGCTTTTGATGAGCTAAAATATCAGTGTAGATAAATTTATTACACGCAACCACAAAAGCTTCTGGTGTTTTTGTTTTTTCTCCAAATCCATACACAATCAATCCTGATTCTCTAATACGAGAGGCTAAACGAGTAAAATCACTATCACTAGAAACGAGACAAAATCCATCAAAGTTACCTGTATAAAGTAAGTCCATTGCATCAATAATTAAAGCACTATCAGTGGCATTTTTTCCTGTTGTATATCGAAATTGTTGGATGGGTTGAAGGGCTAATTTATTGAGTTTACCCTTCCAGCTATTTAATTGATTGCTTGTCCAGTCTCCATAGATTCTTTTTACATTAGCGGTTCCATATTTAGCAACTTCTTGTAATAAAGGTTCAATAATATTTGCACTGACATTTTCAGCATCAATTAAAACCGCTAAACGTATATTGCTGGAACCATCCTCTAAGGTTTTCATATTACTAGATTAGCAATTTTTTGCCTCTCAGGTTAAAAAGTATTGGTTAAGATGAAAATGATGAAGAATTCTCTAGATATTTCCGCTCTCAAGTTTAACCTAGTTAAGTTTTTAGACGATTGCTGTTCTAATTTTGTTAGTTTTTTGAGAATTAAATTTTTTGATCAACAGCTTTTTTATAGACTTTTTGAATGGTTTTGAGAATTTTTTCAAACGCTGATTTTGGGGATTCTTGAGCAGGATCAAGTAGTTGTAATTTAGTCAAAAGTTGTGCTTCTTGCATTTGGACATCTCCATCACTATAAATTAAAGCACTTAAGGTTTCTAATAATTCTTGATAGTCATCAAGGGTAGGATTATCCCCTAAATATTCTTCTAACCATTGATAACATTGAGGGGGGTGAACGGGTTTTAATTCTGATAAAAGATCCTTAAGTTCTATCTCTTCAGATAAGCCATTAGTTTCGGCCATTCGTTTTAAATATTCCCTTTCTTCTACTTGAATAATGCCATCGATCCAAGCTGCACCAATGAGAATTTTTAGTAGTTGTTTATTTTTATTTTGAGCATTCATTATTAACCACCGAGGTATTTTTTCCCTGTCTTTATGATGAAATATGTTGGAGATAAATAGGCATTCTATCAACCTTTCTTTAACTTCACCATAAAAAAACCGTCAGTATCCTGTTCATGGGGGAGTATTTGTAGCCACTTTGATGATGTCATAAAGGGGGAAAAAAGCCAATTGGGGCAAGGGGGTTCGATTTGCCAATGGGAATGAGTGGTTAAAAAGGTTTCTATGATTTCTTGGTTTTCTGGGGGGTTGAGGGTGCAAGTCGCATAAACTAGGATTCCTTGGGGTTTGACCCATTGGGCTGCTTGGGTTAAAATTTCTAATTGTAAAGGAAATAATTCTTGAATTTTCTCAGGAGTCTGTCGCCAACGAATATCTGGGTGTCGGTGGAGGGTTCCTAAGCCGGAACAAGGAACATCCACTAAGACTCGATCAGCCTTATTCGTGAATTGGGTGAGATGACGGCTATCTCCTGGAAGGGTTTGAATGGATTTTAATTGTAGTCGTTGGGCGTTTTCTTGGACTTTTTTGAGACGGGAAGGGCTGCGATCGCAAGCAAAGATAGTGCCTTGATCTTGCATTAATTCGGCGATATGAGTGGTTTTTCCCCCTGGAGCAGCACAAGCATCGATAATGGTTTCTCCCGGCTGAGGATCAAGCAAATAGCTTACCAGTTGCGCGCTAGTGTCTTGCACCGTCCAATGACCTTGGCTAAACCCTGGTAAGGTTGGGATAGCGCCTATTTTGCCTTCTAGTCTCAAAGCACAAGGAAAAGGGGGTAAAGCAGTGACGTTAACTCCTGCTTCCCTTAGTTGGGTTTGCAGGGTTTGCAGGGTGGTTTTTAAGGGGTTAACACGAAGATCAAGAGTAGGGGTTTGATTAAACCAATGACATAATTTTTGGCTGGTTTCTTCTCCCCATTGTTGGACCCAAGTTTCGATAATCCAGTCAGGAAAACTATAATTAATGGCAAGTTTTTTAATGGGATCGTTGGGTAAAATTAAAGGGTCATGGTTAGCTTGAGCGCTCCGCATATATTGTCGTAGGATACCGTTAACGACTCCTGAAAGACGGTTTAAATTCTTTTGTTTCGCTAGTTCTACGCTGGTATTAACGGCAGCAGAAGGGGGAATATGATTGAGGTATCGTAATTGATACAGTCCCAGATGAAGAATACGCCGTAAGTCTGGGGGTTGTTGTTGGGCTGTTTTTTTTCCGAGTTGATCGATTAAGGTGTCTAAGGTCCGTTGATGACGGACAATACCATAGACCAATTCTGTGCATAAACTGCGATCGCTAGGATTAAGATCAGTTTGATTTAACGCCCTATTCAAAGCGGTATCGGTATAACTATTTTTTCGATCAATTTGTCGTAAAACTTCTAAGGCGAGTTGACGGGCATTAGTGACTTTTTTGCTACGATACATCAAGATGATTGAGTAAAAGTTTCTGCACTATGGCTTCTGATTTCTTGTATAACCCAGTGGGTTGCTTGTTCATCAGTCATGGGTTCGGCAAAGAAAAAACCTTGTCCTAATTCACAATTTAAGCCCTGTAATTGATTAAACTGTTCACGGGTTTCAATCCCTTCTGCTACCACATTCATGCCTAAAGTATGGGCTAAATTAATAATCATAGGAACAATCGCTTTATCGGAAATTCCTAATTTGCTAATAAAAGAACGGTCAATTTTTAGGGTATCAATGGGAAATTCATGTAAACGGCTTAAGGAAGAATAACCAGTACCAAAATCATCAATACATAACCCTAATCCTAAGTTTTTTAACTGTCTGACTCTTTGGATTTCATTTTGGACGGTTTCTAATAAACAACTTTCGGTAATTTCTAATTTTAACTGTGTGCCTTCAATCCCAGTGGTTTCTAATAATTGATTTAATCTTTCATCCCATTGTTCTTGTTTTAATTGTTGTGCTGATACATTAACATTAATAACTAATTGGCCGGCTTTAGTGTTTAAATTTTGCCATCTTTGTAGTTGATAACAAGCTTGTTCTAATACCCACCAGCCAATAGAATTAATCAGTCCACTTTCTTCTGCAATGGGAATAAATTTTTCAGGAGAAATTTTCCCTTTAGTGGGATGTTGCCATCTTAATAAGGCTTCAAATCCACTTAAATAACCGGTATTTAATTCAACAATAGGCTGATAATAAAGGGAGAGTTGATTATCTTTTATGGCTTGTCTCAAGTCGGTTTCTAACTGAAGACGGGTTAACGCATCGGCTTTAATTTGAGGATTAAATGTGGCATAATTTTCTTTTCCTTCTGTTTTGGCCTTATACATAGCCAACTGAGCATCCCGAACCATGATTTCTGCTTTATTATACTGAATTTTGTTTAAGTTTATGCCAAGATGAACCCGAACAAATACTTTATTTTTTCCCACTTCAAAAGGAAAGCCAATGATGTTTAAAATTCGTTTAGCAATTAAAACAATTTCTCGCGCTGACTGATTTCTCACTAAGAGAATAAATTCATCTTCTCCCAATCTTGCTAGGGTATCTTCTACTCTTAGTTTACTTTGTAGTCGTCTGGTTATTTGAGTAACTAAATCACTATCTTGAGTAAGCGTTAAACTCTCATTTAACAATTGAAGATTATCTAGATGAATTAAAATAATGGCTAAAGAATGATTAGGAGCATTGAGGAATTCTAATAACCTGGTTTCTAGATATTCATAAAACCATTGACGATTAGGTAAATTAGTAATGGGATCTCTTAAATTACTCGCTGGCAATTCATCTTTTGTCTGAATCTTATTAGTAATCTCTTGGACAGTTCCTTGATAATAAATAATTTGTCCATACTGATCATGAACTGCCCATATCGTTTCTTCAATGTCAATAATTTCTCCATTTTTACAATAGATTTGAGATTGAAAGTTTATGATCTCTCCATCGGTTTTCAAAATGTTTAAAATGCTATCATGGTTGTGTGGTTTAACATAAAGTTGATTGGCCCGATCATTAATATTATTTAATAAATCTTGGGGACTGTCATAACCATAAAGTTGTGCTAAAGCCGGATTAACATCTAAGAAATAACCTTCAAGACTAAGTTGAAAAATTCCTTGATTACTCTTTTCAAAAATTTTGTAATATTGTCGTTCTGCTTGAATTAATGCTTCTTCTGTTTGCTTCCTTTTAGTAATATCACGGGACACACATAATATCTCTTTAATTTCTCTGGTTTGTGAATGAATAATTGCTTTTCCAATGGTTTCCATCCATAGGTAATGGCCATCTTTGTGTTCTATTCGATAGATAACTGAAGAGAGGGATTTATTCTGTTGTAATTCTTGATAAAATTGTTTAATTAAAGGTTGATCTTGAGGATGACAAAATGAAGCTAAGGAGCGACCGATTAAAACTTGAGGATAATAACCTAATAATTGATGAGAAACTTGGGAAACATATTGATATATGCCATCTTGACTATGGGTTGTGACTAAATCAGGCAAGTTATCTAAAATAAAGGTATGAGGTTGTTGATAACTTTTGAGATTTTCTTGATTTTGCTTTTGTTGGGTAACTTCACGGGAGATACAAAAAATCTCTTGAATTTCCCCTGTATTGTGGTTAGGAAGAACTTTGGCTGAGGTTTCTAACCAAATATAATGTCCTCCATGATGACGAAGACGATAAGTAATAGGATTAACATTCCATTGCTGTTTTATTTGTTCATAAAATTGTCTAATGATATCACAATCTTCAGGATGGCATAATATTTCGGCTGATTGTCCAATAAAGACTTGATGCTCATACCCTAATAAGCATTGACATGAAGGGGAAACATACAGATAAATTCCTTCTGCTGTATGGAAACTAACTAAATCAGTTAAATTATCTACAATCAACTGATGATGATAGTTAGTCTCCTTCTTAGAGATGCTTTCCATTATATCTTCTTGACTGTGATTCATAAACTTTTTCATGTACTACCTATCATTAAATGCAGTTCAGGGTGACAAGAGGCAATCAATAATGGGACTCAATGCTTAAATAAGACACAATGGAAATCAATCAGTGAATGGTTGCTTCATCTCGTTTTTTCAAGCAGATGCAGATTTTGTCTAACTTATTTTTATCGAAAATAATTGGGTCTAAAACCCCACCTTTGAAGGCGAATCGTTTTTGAGACGGAGCTTCAAGAAGTCAGAAGTCAGAAGTGTGAAGTCAGAAGTAAAAATTAGTGGGAGATTGAATTCTTAACCATCAAATTATGAGAAAAAACAACTTCCTACTTCCGTTTCTACTTCTGATTTCGAGCGAAGCGGTAAATCTTTGTCTCAAAAACAACTTCTGTGCGATAGCGCCGGAACGGAGTGAGGAACTTCTGACTTCGTTAACTGGGAAATCTAACTATAGGCTAACACAACTAATCACTTTTCTGTTGTCAACAGGATGACTCTTTATGTAACAATTAGCTTGATATTTTGTAAAAATCTTAATCATTCTTTGTGAATCTTAATTTTTTGTTTAGAAAAAAGTAATCAAAAATGAGCAACGATTAAAAGATAATCAATCTTTAAATGAGAAGTTAGGCCAATTGTGATGGGAAAAGGTGTGGGAACTTTATATGGTGTGAGTGTAGGAACCGGCGATCCGGAATTAATTACCATTAAAGGACAACGGTTATTGCAAGAAGTTTGGGTCATTGCCTTTCCTCTGGGAGTTAACCAAAAACAAGGTTTAGCCGAGAAAATTATTGCCCCTTGGATAACCCCAAACCAGAAAAAATTACCGCTTTATTTTCCCTATGTTCAAGATGAACAGCAGTTAAAACAAGCTTGGAAAGAAGCAGCAGAAATTGTCTGGGAATATCTGAATCGAGGAATAGATGTAGCTTTTGCTTGTGAAGGGGATGTGAGTTTTTATAGTACGTTTACTTATCTTGCCCAAACCCTCAAACAAGATCATCCCCAAGTGATCATACAAAGAATTCCTGGGGTTTGTTCTCCCATGTCCGCTGCTTCAGTATTAGGAATCCCTTTAACCCTTGGTTCTCAAAATTTAGCCATTCTCCCCGCTTTATACAATGTAACTGAGTTAGATCAAGCTTTAAGTTGGGCCGATGTCATTGTTTTATTGAAAGTTAGTTCGGTTTATCCTCAAGTTTGGAAGAAGTTAGAGAGTCTCAACTTATTAGATCACGCTTTTATTGTAGAACGGGCAACCCAACCCGAAGAAAAAATCTATCGAAACCTACGTCATCACCCAAATCTGGGCCTTTCCTATTTTTCTGTGATGATTATCCCCCTTCAGGATAGGAAACTCTAACTGATAACTGGTCACTGATAACTGGTCACTGATAACCTACTGTTGCCTAAAACTCACCAGGATATTAATATTTTTTAACATTGTGTAAACCTTGATATAACGGGGCTTGAGAACAAAAAAGACAAAATGTATTCTTTGTTACAGCAAAAAATAACTTTCTTATTAGTGAGAATTAGATTATAGTAAACAGTAAGCCTTCCTAGTCACTTGGTAATTTTCTATGAGTCTTACTACTCTACCTTCTCCTTCTGCTTCGGCCCCTTCTAACACCTACACCATCAACATGATTAAAGACGAGGTACGTCACTTAGTGGATACTGGTGTTGTTAGTCGTCAGCAACCTCTTTATGTTCTCTGCGAGTTTATTCCTCCCCGCGAATGGGTTTGTGTTGAAACTGAATTGGAAAGATGCGAATATTTATTACGGGATCAAATTGGGGATCTTATGGCTTGTGAAAGTTGGGACAATGATTAACTCCCCATCATATAACCATTTTTATGATCTTGGCAAGCCTGATTGTTCCATAAGCAACCCAACTATATCTTGTTAGCAATAAACCTTTTTGAATATGGAAATTGAGTCCTAATCCCCAGATTAGGACTTAAATTATGTTTAAGGAGGTAATTCTAAAAGAAAACAGAAATTTCTGCACTTCCTGACAAAATTGGGTAGAGAATGTAATGAATAATACAAAAAGACTTTGCAGATTTTCTCTGTAAGTTCGATCATTCTAAGAGTCCAGGTCTTGACATTCACTGGTTTGGTGTTCTACTCATGAATCTTTCCACACAATCTCCTGTTACTTTTTCCGGTTATTCTATCGATTTTATACAAGAAGAAGCCCGTCATCTGGTAGATCGGGGTCTAATCAGCCGTCAACAACCTATCTCTATCTTATGCGATTATATCCCCGCCAGAGAATGGATCTGGGTTGAACACGAACTAGCAAAATTTGAGTATTTGTTCCGCGATCGCATCAATGATCTGATTAGTTGTGAAACTTGGTCCAATGACTAGATCATAAATTATTAATCTTAATAGTCTTAAACGTTTATTTTTAGAGGTTTAAGACTTTTTTTTCTCTCTTAGGTCTTCAAGTTCTTGTCTAAGGGTGATGATTTTTTCGGTCAGTTGTTGAATTTCTTGGCCTACATCAGCTTTAGTTTTGGTTGAAGAATAAGGAGGCGTTTTCGAGGATGATTGTTGCTTTAACCATTGATCCACAAATTCACGGGCTTCTTTTTCGGTAATTTCCCCTTTTTTAGCCCATTCCTCAGTTTTTTGAGCGATCTCTTCTTGCAGTTCGGATAGGGTTTGATTGCGTTTTTGGGGATCTTGGAGGGTTTCTAAAATAGAAGCGGTTAAGCCTACCCCAACTCGAAAAGATTGTTGTAGAAGTAGAAAGATAGTATCTGTATTCATATCAAAGTATGGTCATTATATATTATTTATCAATTATAATGAAACACGAGAGCGCAAAAACTCCTATCTTTCAAGTAGGAGATGAAGCGCGACTCGGCTAATTTATTAGCCGTGAACATCGGTTAATGAGAAGGCATTAAGTGGTATCATGATGCCGCTGTTCTTCCATATATCTGCGAATGGTTTCAGTAGGTATATATAGTATAGTCCACAATCAACTTAACTACATTGATTTTAGGATATTGTTATAAGCTACGTCCAAATGTCGGTCAGTCAGAAAAGATTGACCGATGGATAGATATGCTTAGAGCTAACTATAATTGGTCATTATCTGACCGCATAGATTCCTATTATCAAAGATATATTTGTGGAGACTATTGCGATTTAAGAACAAAAGTCGTTATTACTCCTTTAACTTGTTCATTAGGAGGGGCAACGGGGAATCCTTGGTCTAATAAAGGTAAGAAAAAAAGCCCAGTTAATATACAAATAACTGAACTACCTAAGCTAAAACAAGCAAGACCTTGGTATGACGAAATAGATTCTACGGTTTTACAACAAAATCTAAGACGGTTAGATAACGCCTATAATAACTTTTTTCAGCAAAATCGAGGATTTCCTAAGTTTAAGAATCGTAGTACATTTCGTTCTTTTACTTATGCCACTGGAGTAAAAATAAAGGGAAACAAAATCTATTTACCTAAGTTGGGTTGGGTTAAATTCTATAATTCTCGTCCCATTCCTGATGGGTTTAAGATTAAGTCAGTTACAGTTAGAAAAAAGAGTAACGGTTATTATGTTTCAGTCAGAATAGAAGATAAATCTATTTCTACTTTCCCTATAAAAAAGCTAGAAGAGATCACAACAATAACAGGGTTGGATATGGGTTTGGGTAAGTTAGTTTACTGTTCAGACTCTTCAGCTATTGACAATCCTAAGTTCGCTACAAATAAGACAACTAAACGATTACAGAAGATTCGTCAAAGGAGAGTTAGTCGCAAAAAGAAAAGGTCTAATAATAGACGAAAAGCTCAACAAAGACTTTCTAGATTGAGCCATCGAATTACTGTTAAGCGAGAAGCTTATCAATGGCAAACAGCTAAAAAAATCGTTTCAAAATCTGATGCCATTGCCATTGAAGATTTGCAAATTTCTAACATGATCAAAAGATGCAAGCCTAAATACGATGAAAACACAGGACGGTTTCTGAAAAATGGACAAAGTGCTAAGCGCGCTTTAAACCGATTAATTGCTGATGCTTCATGGTATTCATTAACCCAAAAAATTGAGTACATGGCTGCTAAGTCAGGAAAGATTGTTTTAAAGGTTAATCCCCGTCATACCTCGCAAGAATGTTCAGTTTGTCATCACATAGATCCCGATAATAGAGAAGGAGAAAAATTCCTTTGTACTAACTGTGGTCATGTTGATGATGCGAATTTTCAGGCAGGAATTAATATCAAGAATAAAGCCATTAATCACTATGGTTTAAACATAGTTAAAAAGGTACGGAGGGACTTGCCGAAACCCAAACAATTAACATTGTTTGAAACGCCCACCTCTGAATTAACAGAGAATAAACGGAGAAAGCGGTTGAGGGACGCGCCGTCGCACGGCGCAAGTCCAATCAACCAAGAGAAACATTACCCTCGTAAGAGCAAACGTGATGTGCCTGGGAACTTGAAAGAATACACTTTTCAGTTAAGTCTATTCAATCAAGAAAATAACCATCCCGACAGGGATTCGTTATGAATCTCCTGCGCTTCAGCCAGGAGAGCGTCAA
>JASJDD010000182.1 GCA_030065735.1 Crocosphaera sp. | reverse complement strand
GAGAGGATTTTCTGCAAAAAACCACTACATTATTAGCTAAAACTTATCAACATATTCTCGTAGAGGACTTAAACGTTAAAGGCATGATGGCTAACCACAAATTATCCGATGCCTTATCTAATTTAGGATTATATCGTTTTCGAGAATTGTTGAGTTATAAACAAGAATGTTTTGGTTTTTTGTTAACCATAGTAGATAGGTGGTTTCCCAGTTCAAAAACTTGCTCAGTCTGTGGAAATAGACAAGATATGCCTTTATGTGAAAGGGTTTATCAATGTCAAGATTGTGGTCAAGTGATGGACAGGGACTTAAATGCCTCAATTAATCTCGAAAGTTGGACCGATCCCCTAACCCCCTCCCAGGAGGGAAAAAATGCCGATGGCTTATCGGTAAACCCTGAGCGACTTGTCCGGAGCGAAGTCGAAGGAAGTCGAAGGGTGAACGCCTGTGGACTTGAAGGAGCCGTCTCCCTTGGTTGAAGCAGGAATTGAACAACAAGCTTGTCTAGGTTTGTCTAGGTTTCATGAAGCAGCTAGTGACTCACAGCAATCACTAGCTAAACTTCAATTATCTTCGGATCATTAAAAACCTAGTTACCGTTTCCAACAAATGCAACGGTTAAACTATCATGGGTTAAGAAATGGTCTAAGTGATAAGCTCGCTCTTCAGTTTCCAGTAAAATCTGTTCCAGTTGATAGCGAGTAGCTCTATCCCCTAAGCTTTCTGCTTGGGCTGCTTGGCTGCGTAACACTTTAATAACCGCTTGTTCTGCTGCCAAGTCATGCTCAACCATTTTACGACAGTCATACATTCCATCGGCTTCTGGTTCAAAACAGCAAAGTTCAGCTAGTTTGCTGAAACTGGCAACAGGAATACCACCTAACCCGTTCAAACGCTCAGCCAAGTCATGAACATGACCGCGAACTTCTTCGTAGCTTTCACTAAAATATTCGTGTAAAGAGTAAAATTCTGAACCTTCTACCACAAAGTGGTGTTTTTCATACTGTAAAAACAACCCTTGAAAACTGGCGATGAGTAGGTTTAATCCCTCGCAAACAGGAGTGGTGACACTTTTGTCTAGTGAGACGGGGTTTTCCCCTACTTCACCAAAAGCACGGAGTAAGCCTTGAGCAGTTGCCATGTCTGTAATTCCCTTTTTAACGACACTTCTATCATTAAAATAACTCATTTTAGCAATAGTTTATCAACACTCCGCGAAATCATCTAGAAAGATTTAACTTTGAGCAACCCGAACTAGGGATAGTCTCCCATCCCTTCTGGTCTGGGTTATGCTGGAATTTTTTTTTTGAAAATAGTTGAGAATAACTTTCATCTATCTGGTACACTAGGTAAAGAAACACTGACAATTATCTTCAATTGCTTGAGTCCATGAATTTAACCAATCTCCCTCTCGAACCCAGGCAAGTTGTCCAAGTCGATTGGTGCGATCGCTGGATTGTCTACCATCGCCTTCAGGAATTAGATATTCCTTGCTCTTGTGAAACCCACAAACCCTTGCAGGCAGAGGTATCTAGCCCCACAGCTATGATTCAACTGTGGAGTGTAACCAAACAATATTCAGCCTCCCGTCAGGAATTAATCCACTGGCTTAAAGGTTGTTGGAATCTTAACAAGCGTTAAATTATCAGTTAAAAAAATTCTAAATAAAAAACTATGTCAAAAACTACTACAGCATCTCAATTCCGCCTCGTTGGTCAACTAGAAAGTTTTGTCATTAAAAAAGGTGACAAACTCAAATATCTACGGATGAAGGTAGAAGAAAAGGAATATTGGCTGAAAATTCCCAAAAAATTACGTTCAGAAATTGACATCAATATGATTCCCGGAACTTGGTTAGAAGTAACAGGAAATCGAGAATTTAAGAAAAAAAAGGGATTCTTTGAACTAGAAGCCAGTCAGGTCAAATTGTTACCAAATCCTGACACACCCTGTGCTGTTATTGTATCAGAAACCGAGTCAGCTTCCGTTGGCAAAATTCTGGTTTGTCAAAAATCCAGTTGTTGGAAACGAGGGGGACAAAGTATCTGTCAACGCTTAGAACAACAATTAGAACAACAGGGATTAAGCGATCGTGTTAAGGTTAAGTTAACAGGTTGTTTAAAACAGTGTAAAAAAGGACCGAACGTGGTGATTATGCCCCATAAAGCGCGTTATTGCCAAGTTAAACCCCGTGAAGTAGAGGAGTTATTAACCAAGCATTTCACCCCCTAAACAGTAACACTACTGCATAAACAGCAATCCCTTCTTCTCGTCCCACTGGGCCTAATTTTTCGTTAGTGGTTGCTTTTATTCCTACTTGATTACGATCAACAATATGTAGGGTGTGAGCGAGTTTTTCCTGCATGTCCTCTAGGTGGGGTTTCATTTTGGGTTGTTCAGCAATGATCACAGAATCAATATTACCAACGTGCCAACCCCGCGCTTCTATTAGCTGGTTCACTTGTTGTAATAATAATAAACTGTCGGCCCCTGACCATTTGGGGTCGGAGGGAGGAAAATAGTGGCCAATATCCCCCAAACCTAATGCTCCTAGCATAGCATCCATAATGGCATGGGTCAGCGCATCAGCGTCACTGTGACCTAATAATCCTAAAGAATGGGGAATTTTAACGCCCCCTAAAATTAAAGGTCTATCGGGGACTAAACGATGAATATCATAACCGTTACCGATGCGAATGTTCATGGTTAAATTTTTGGTTAATTTTATCGATGTATAAATTATATGATTTTTTACCCTCAGGTAATAGCTATAAAGTGAGATTGTTATTAACTCAATTACAAATCCCTTTTACTCGAATTGAAGTTAATATTTTGAACAACGAAAGTCGAACCCCAGATTTTTTAGCTAAAAATCCTAATGGAAAAATTCCAGTGTTAGAAATTGCCCCTAATCAATATTTAGCTGAATCTAACGCTATTTTATTTTATTTAAGTCAAAATACAAACTATTTTCCTTCTAATCTTTTTGAACAGTCCCAAGTAATGCAATGGCTTTTTTTTGAACAATATAGTCATGAACCTAATATTGCAACGTCTCGTTATTGGATATCAATTTTAGGGAAAGAAAAAGAATATAAACAAGCTTTAGAACAAAAACATATTTTAGGTTATGCTGCGCTTAATGTCATGGAAAACCGTCTTAAAAAGCAAGATTTTTTCGTAGGAAAAACCTATACTATTGCTGACATTGCGCTTTATGCTTACACTCATGTCGCTGAAGAAGGAGGCTTTGATTTAACTGAATTTCCCTACATTAAAAGGTGGTTAAATCGTGTTGAAAGCCAACCAAGATATGTTAGTATTTCCAACTGTTAGATATGGTTAAAATAGATAATATTGTTTTTTTATCAAGTAGAGCAAATATGTTTTCTTCGGAAACAAAATTTTCATCATAGTGCATTTGAGTAACTAAGCTTCAAATATTACCTTTGTTTCTAATCAATATTATTTTGAACCAACACAAGTTATGTATATGTTTAAAAATCGTCTAGAGTTCATCAGGATTAATTCCAATATCTTCTAATTTTTTTGATAAGAGTTCTGCTGTTTCTTCTGGCGTTAAAACTAACTTTTTTTCAGGAGTAAAAAATCGTAATTGTTGGTTTTCAATTCCTAAATATAGCTTTAATTGTTGACTCCATAACCATCCTTTTTCATTGGGTTCTATTGCTTGATATTGTCCTCCCATTAACTGAAAACCTTGAAACTCTAACGTTTCTGGATCAAACCAAAAATAATCAGGAGTCCGAAAAATATCTTGATAAATATCTTTTTTCAATCCTCGATCTGTTTCTGCGGTAGTGAGTGATAAAATTTCTATAATTATATTAGGATATTTTCCCCCTTCTTCCCAAACAACCCAACTTTTACGGGGTTTCTTTTCCACATCTAAAACAACAAAAAAATCAGGACCGCGAAAATGTTCCGATTTTCGTTGACGAGGACTATAATATATGGTTAAATTTCCCGCAGCAAAGAAATTTTCTTTTTTTCTCCAATACCACTCTAAACATTTAATCAACAAAATCATCTGTTGAAGATGTAAATAAGTTTCCATAGGAGGTTCATCACTCAGTAAATCATGAGAAGGAATAACAATGTTTTCCGTTGTATTTTCAGTAAAAGTCATTACATTTATCCCATCTTTTTCTGAGAAGTAGAATTAACGAATACTTCTCCCACCCTATAATAGCATTTTCTGCTAAAATTAACTGGTAAGGATAATTATTGACCAAAAACTTTGTCTAATTTCTTTATTTCAATAGAATGTCACCACAAACTCCTTGGGGTCAACAAACTGAGAAAATTTTAGAGCATATTTGGGAACCTTTAGACTTAATTGGTCAAAAATTGTTAGGATCGCTATGGAGGACTTTTTATTGCTCAGTTCAAGATGCGATTGAATCATAACAAGAAAAGACAATAATTTAGGGTTAACCTCTCAACAATGGGAAAAATTTTGGAACGAGTTAACCCCTAAACAAAAGATGATTGTTACTTATTTACAAGAAAACAAGTCTTTAGAAGACATTGCAAAAGTAATGAAATTAGAACGAACTAAATTAGTAGATGAATGTCACCAAGTTTACTTAAAAGTTCAATCATTACGAAAAAATCAGAGTTAAGAATCACCTAAAATTAATTGTTGACGATGAACTTTCCTTAACTGTAATTCCCTATTAGATATCTTTTCTAACATGAGAATAACTTGTTGCGGTTGTAGCATTGTCCCATCGTTACGACAACTGCCAATATATCGCAAAATAGCAGCATTATTTTCACAAGATTCTAAGGCTAAATGAGATAAGCGATCGCGTAAATTAACTGTTTTCTGTTTCCCTGACTTAGTGGTTTTTTCCCAGTTAATTTCTGTACTCTCTAAGACACTTATAACCCAATTTTTCCAAGTTTCTGAAGAAATTATCTCCTCAGTTTCTACAGTAATTAAATATTCTGCTTCCTCTAATAACCGAGTCGCTGCGGTAGAATTCACTGGCACTTCTTCCACCCTTAAAATAGGAATATCGGAAGGCAACTGTTGCTCTAAAGCGTGACGAAATTCATCAATATCTATCACTTTGGTTAACTCAAAATCCACAATTTCACCACTACTGGTTACACCCAACGTTAACGCATTAGCAATAGAAATTCTTGGGCCGGGATGATATCCCCCCGTAAAAGATATCGGTAAGGCTGCACGACGTACCGCGCGATCGAATAACCGCACCAGATCAAGGTGGCTAACTAACGCCATTTCCCCAATTTTGCCAAAATAAATCCGAAACCTCTGTAACCGTGCTTGGTTGGGCTGAAAATGACCGCTAAACTCAGGAATTGGTGGGGGTTGCACCACAATATTATGACCAAAATCCACCCCACACACGCCACAATGGGAACAGCCATCAAAAGCGCAGTCGGGAACCGTTGCTGCTTCTAGGGCCCGTTGTAAGTCTTCTTGTAACCATTTTTTATCAATGCCAGTGTTGATATGATCCCAAGGTAAAGGGGCATTGTATAAGGAGGCAGGGGAGGCAGAGGAGGCAGAGGGGGCAGAGGAGGCAGAGGGGGAAAGGCTTTCAAAAACGTTCCATTCTCCCTCTTCTACCTGACGATATTTCCAACTTAATCCGGCCTCTTCAATAGCTTGTTCCCAAGCTTCATAAGCTTGTTGGGCATTTTCCCACCAAGAGTCCATCCCGGCACCTAATTCCCAGGCGCGACGAATGACAGGGGATAAACGGCGATCGCCTCTTCCGATAAAATCCTCCATGGCCGAAATTCTCACATCGGTATAATTAGCCTTAACCCCTTTTAAACTGCGAAATGCCTCCCGTAATAACTCCTGTTTCCGTTTAAACGCTGCGGTAGATACCGAATGCCACTGGAACGGTGTATGGGGTTTTGGGGTAAAGTTAGATACCGTAATGGTAAATTGCAGAGGCTTACGGCCTTTAATTCGGCATTCTTGACGTAACCAGCGTACGGTTTCTACAATACCCAGCACATCCATATCAGTTTCTCCGGGTAAACCGATCATAAAATAGAGTTTAATCTTATCCCAACCCTCCTCAACGGCGGTTTTCACCCCTCGTAATAACTCTTCATTGGTTAAGCCTTTATTGATCACATCTCGCATTCTTTGGGTTCCCGCTTCTGGGGCAAAGGTTAGCCCTGACTGACGGTTTCCCCCAACAATATTGGCGATATTTTCATCAAACCTGTCTACCCGTTGACTGGGTAAGGAAAGGGTAATATTTTCATCTTTGAGACGATTTTTAATCTCTGTTCCCACTGCTGGAAGGGCTAAATAGTCGGAACAACTCAAAGATAATAAAGAAAACTCATTATGGCCGGTTTCTCTAATCCCCCGTTCGATGGTTTCTATAATATCTTCTGGTTTGACATCCCTTGCAGGACGGGTTAACATCCCTGGTTGACAAAAACGACAGCCTCGGGTGCAACCTCGTCTTATTTCCACTACCAGGCGATCGTGTATGGTTTCAATATAAGGCACTAAACCAATGGCATAGGCTGGCATGGGAGGGGAAACACGGCGTAAAATTCTAGGGGGAACATCAGGCCGGTTTGGCATAACTTCCCCTGCTTCTGTTACGTCATAAAAGCGAGGGACATAAACCCCTGGAATTTGGGCTAAATCTAATAATAATGCTTCTCTACTTAAGTTATTGGCTTTCCCTTGTTCAATAATTAAGCCAATTTCAGGTAATAATTCTTCTCCGTCTCCTAAGGCCATAAAATCAAAAAACTCGGCAAAGGGTTCGGGGTTAGAGGTGGCGGTTTGTCCCCCGGCAAAAATTAAAGGATATTCTCCCTCACTCCGCTCTTTCCATGTTAAGGGAATTTGAGCTAAATCCAGCATTTCTAGAATGTTGGTAGCTCCTAATTCATAACTCAGGTTAAAGCCCAAAATATCAAAATCTGTCAGGGGACGACGGGATTCTAGGGCGAATAAGGGAGTTTTTGTTGCTCGTAATTTTTGCGCTAAATCTGGTGCCGGTAAGTAAGTGCGATCGCACAATTGACGGGGTTGAGTATTGAGAATATTATAGAGAATGATATGGCCTAAGTTAGAGGCTCCTAACTCATAAATCTCTGGGTAAGTTAATACCCAGCGTACCGTCCCTTCCTGCCAAGGTTTATGTTTTGCCCCTAATTCGTTACCCAAATAACGGGCAGGTTTATTGATGTCTGGGGTTAGTAATTTTTCAATGGCGATAGTCACAAACAAACCTCCGGCACTTCCCTATGTTTCTCTTGCTTTTCTAATATATCGGAAGTGTGGAGGAGTAAGCCAATGGTTGATATCATTAATAAGGTAATGACCTCAAGCCGCTACGGTTGCATCAACGGATGTTTCATAAGCTTGACGAGTTTGGTAAATTTCTAAAGCCCGATCTAACTGGGTTAATTCAAAGATAATGCGAACCGACGGTGATAAGGAACAAACGCTTAACTTTTTATTGAGACGCTGAGCAAGACGGAATGCTGAAACAATGGCCATTAGTCCCGCACTATCAATAAACTCAACTTGGTGCATATCCACCAAAAAATCTCTATTAGGGTTATTAGTGACAAAATTTGTGAGTTTTTCTTGAAAATCATCCACATTGGCCGCCGTAATATAACCATTGGGTTCAAAAACGGCTACTCTTAACTTAATCAAATGACTCCCCATCATTAGTATCTACCCTCAATTTGAAAATTAGTTTACTTATGGTATGACCAAATTATAATCAGTTTTTTGTTGATTGATTCAGTCTTAACCCTTTTAATATGTTTTTCTAAGAAATTAACCTTAGGTTAATAATAGGTTAATCTTTGTGACGGAATCTTTCTTCTGATTTAGTTTTATTAACTTTAAGTTTTTTCTTAAGAAGTTAATGGCTTTTACTCAAACCTAATCATAATTTGGTGTTCAGACTGTTTTCCTTTATCAGCTAATGAATGACAGTTTAGCATTGTATCAGTTTTTTTGTAAAAAAAAGTTAAGCAAGCTACAAAACTTACAACCCCATTAATGGTTTACTAAAGATAATCACTGTTGTTAAAAAACCCTAAAGATTATCAGTCATTGATCATAGTGGAAGTAGGATACTTCTCCACATCTACCAACTTAGCTTAAAATACCCTGTTGTCAAGAGCGGAGAAAAATCTGTGAATCGGCCCCCTTTAATTCGCCAATTAGTCGAAAAAGCTCTATATCTTAAACGATTAACCCCAGAAATCGAAATGGCTATCAACCATGAGTTAACCCGCACTGGTTATATTTCTGATGTAGACTACGAGGCTTTAGAGTTACTGATGTCGGAGATGGATGAAGGAAGAATTCGTTTCACTTAAACGGACTTATTGCTTCATACCCATCAGCCAAGTTAAAACCCCACCAGCGATCGCCATTACCCCTAAGCTTAATAATACTGGTTGTAAACCAAAAAAGGTTTCCGCAATACCAGCTAAAGCCAAGGGTAAAGAGAGCGCAATATTAACGGCATTATTTTGTAAGCCAAACACTTTACCACGCATATCCACGGGAGTTTCTGCTTGGATGGTGGTTTGCATGGGAACGCCAACAAAAGCAGCAAATACCCCTAAAAATGTAATCATTAACAGGGTTAACCATAAACTGGTGGTGGATAAGGATAAACCCACCAAACAAACAGCCATTCCTATTGCTCCCCATAACCCCAATTGATGATTACGGAATTGTTGTCCCCAACCCCCTAAAACAGCAGCCCCGCAGCCCATCCCTAAGCCACCGGTGGCCAATAAAAAGCCAAATTGTTCGGCTTTCATCCCTGGGATAGTTTCAGCCATCCGTACCGCTAAGACGGATAAGGCGGCAAAAATACAAAATAAAATCACTAATTGAATTAAAGCATTGCGAACCCGATGATTAGCCTTGAGATAACGAATACCGTCTTTAATATCTTCTAAGACATGGGGTTGTTCTTTTTCATATCGTTGTCGTTTTTCTCCTGTTTTCAATAAGAGGAGGACTAAACCAGCAATAAAATAAGAGGCTCCCACTAAAAATGCCTTCCCTTCTTCCCAGGAAAAACCAAGATTTTCGGCGAAATGAGAGGCAACTTCTAATAAAGGTTCTCCAATGGCAAACCCCACAATAGTCATAGCCATCATCGTGGTGGTAAACAGAGAATTAGCGGATAATAAATCACGACGTTTGACCAATAAAGGGATAGTCACTTGTTCGGCCGGTGCAAAAAATTGGGTGATGGTAGAATCTATGAGGGTTAATGTTAAGAGGATGACAAAGCCTAAGGGCAATAAAAATGCTTCTTGGGTTTGATTTTGCCAACTCCGTAACCAGTGAGGTAGCCAAGTCAGGTTTAAGGTTAAAGTATCTCCCTGAGATAACCAGAGTAAAGGGGGAATAATAAAGACAAAGGCTGCACGAATGAAGTTAGAAATGACTAATACCCCTTTTTTTGGCCAGCGATCCACATATACCCCGGCTAAGGAACCACAGAAAACCGCCGGAATGGTAAAGGCGATCATGATGGCTGATACCCAACCACTGATAGGCTGATTTTCTCCTTGGAAATGGCCGGCAATAAAGGCGATCATCAACACTAAATAAACTTTATCTGCCAATTGAGAAAAGATTTGTCCTATCCAAAGAATTAAAAATTGAGGATTCTCCAACACTGGAGCAAACCCTTTACGGGGGGACTTTTTGGAGCTATTGGCACGGTCCATAGATTCCTCTTGACTGGTAGTATCTAGGGTTTTGTTAGTGGGAGTTGGGGTAGTTTCAGAATCAGAAACGGTCATAATTTACTTTTAATTTTTTTTTCACACGCCAAAAAATCAACTATTTGACAATCTTTTCTATACCCATCGGGTTTGAACTGTACTGGAGCAAAAGCAGCAGCATTATCTATGATAGTTGAGGTAGGGTTTGTTTCACAAAGCCCTGTAATATTTCTGTTCGTTTTGTTTGCTCAAAAACTTGTTTTATTTTTGTTGAAAGCTTGTCTAAATCTATCGTTTGATGACTGTTGGCATTAATTTCTTGTTCTTGAAAATATTCCACTAAACTTAGACCAGCAACACGGGTTAAATAGGCTGCACTAATGGCTTGGGTTGCTCCCCCTGCTACATAAGTAATGGCGTTACTTTTGAGTAAACTACTAATGGCATGGGTTGATAATTCAACTAATCCCAATTTTATCATTAATTTGCCAATGGTCGCTGCTACGGTTTGTCCTTGAGATAGGGTAAATTTCTGTTGATAAATGCTACTTAAATCGACTACCATTTGAGCATTAATGGCAGCCGTGGCTAATAAATCTAAGGATGAAACGGGGTTAGCAAAGGCTGCTGCTGCTGCTATCCATTGGTATTTCTCCATCATAGGTAAAGCGCGATCGCGTCTAATTTGGTTTAAAACTTGCTTTCCTTGCTGTTTAATTTCTTGTGCTTCACGCCATACTTTTCCCCAGATTAATTGTTCTCTTTCTTGGCTTAAAATAGATTCTATTCTCTTGACTAAAGGTGAAATATGAGGCGATTTGGTTTCCGTCCATTCTTGATAGGAGTTATCCTCTTTATATTGACGAACTTTTAAGGTTTTTGGGGTTGAGTTAATCCCTATCACATCATCGGGGGGAATAAGGGTTTGAACCCGTTGTTTGATTTGCTGGACAATAATTTCTTGCTCTTCTAAATTATATTGCTCCAGTTGATTTAAAACAATTAAACACCGTTGATGATTTTGATGAGATTGTTGTATAAATTGCCACTGAGATTCGGTTAAATCTGTGGTTATTAAAAAGAGAATTAAATCTATTTTTTGATTAACATTTTCAAAATCATTTTGTTCTAACCATTCAATTTGTTTGAAGTTTCTTGCTTGACCTAATAATAGTTTTAAACTGCTTTTCTTGGTATTATAAGTGCTAACTAATCCTAAGCAAATAACTTGATCATTCAGTTTTTCAGGTAATTTTTCTAATTGAATTTCTAAGTCTAATTTATTAGACTTAGGGTTCTCTTGTTTGACGATTGTTAATATTTTTTTCCCATCAGAAATTGCCTGATTAACTTCTGTTATGGTTAAGGGTGAAAGGATTTGATAGACTGATTTTTTAGGTTGTTTTTTTTGCAACCACCAAACCCCTGTACCAATGGCCATCAAACTCAAAACACCCCATTCTCCTATGGCAATAACTTGTTCATGGAGAGTTTCTCCTAACCATAATAAGAAAGAAATACCTAACCCGGCTACAAGAATGGGTTTTTTTACCTTAACTCTCATAGTTTCCCCTCAAAATTACCCTAGTTTTCCTTATTTTGATTGTACTCTTTTCAGGATAATTTTTCAATCAGCTTGATATGCCAACCTTATCTTAGACAACCCTTGACTTAAGGACTTCAATTATGAACATTGTTTCACGAAAGCCAAGCGGTTTTAATCCGATTCCAAAGACTGGAAATTGAGGCTTTCATTTCCTTTTTAAAATACCATTGTTGAAACGATTTTTCATACTCTTCTCCTTCCGTTTGAAAGGTTTTAAAAGTATCTAAAGCTAAGGGCAGTCCTAATAAAATCAATACGTATAATGACCAAGATAAGGTTTCTGCTGCCAAGAAATTCAGTAACATGACAAAGCCATTAATAATGCTATAACGGATAATTTTTTGTTTGAGTTGTCTTTGACGATATTGATTAAATTCATCCTTTTTTTCTTGACGTTGTTTTTGCAATAACCAGTCTTTCTCGGCCAATTGTAAAACATCGGCATCAATATCTAATTCTGCTGCAATTTCCCAAAGTTGAGTACGGGATAATTCTTCAACCTCGGTTTTGCGGGCGATTGCCAAGTGTAAAATTTCTTGAACTTCCTCTTTACGGTAGGATTGAGGAGGTTGTACGTCAGAAGCAGACATATATCTTAAAGTAACTGGGTAGTAACTGACGAAAGGGGTTGAGTCGCTGCAATTTTAAGATCAAACGGGATCTTAATCAAGCCGCTCCTATTATATTATGCCTAATTTCTCAATGTCTTTTGTCAAGCTTCTCTCATCCTAATCTAGTTGATGGGAAATTTAGGTTAAACTTAGTTTACAGACTTAGTTTTTTAAGAATATGGAAACGGTAAATATTCATCAGGCTAAAACTAACCTTTCTCGGTTATTGTCCCGTGTGGAACTGGGAGAAGAAATTGTTATTTCAAACCGAGGTGTTCCAGTTGCTAAACTGGTTCCATTTCGGACATCCTCAAATAGACGATCCAGTTTAGGACAAGATCAGGGAATGTTTACTGTCCCAGATGATTTTAATGACCCCTTACCAGAAGATATTTTAGCGACATTTGAGGGTAAGACTAGTTGAAACTTCTACTAGATACACAATGTTGGTTATGGTGGTTTGCTCAACCAGAAAAATTGAATGAGTACGTAATTGAACAAAATAGTTTCGCGCAGTCCCCATCTAAAATCTTTGATTTAGATGGGGTTAGCGAAACCAGCAAATAAAGGCGAAGCATCCTTATTATTCCGGCTTTTCTTGGTTCTGTACATATTCTATAAAAGGATGAGTTTCAAATAATAAGTGAATATGGTCAGCAGAGCCACC
>JASJDD010000181.1 GCA_030065735.1 Crocosphaera sp. | reverse complement strand
GGTTTTTAAGATTCGGGTAAAGATCAGACTTGGTAGAGGGGGGCGACAGGCAGACAAGGTAGATTTTTTGACGAAAGCATCGGCTTTTTACTGCCTTGTCCACTTGCCCTCCTTGCCCCCCAAGTCTCAATACTACTCGGTTAAGATGCAAAACATTATTAAGAGAACCTTTTATTTGAAAAAACCCGACACAATTCATTATATGGTCTAGAATATTCAGTATAATATCGTTCCGTCCTTTTTAACAAAGGGTGAGGAAAATTACCTCTGGGGCTTTCACGGGGATTGAGGGTGAGGTCTTACCTCTGAAATAATTAATCCTCTGGTTAATTATCAATCTATTATTATATCATGGCAATTTTTATCTGTCTAGAAAGATATTGAAAGATTTTAGAAGATATTGGCAGATATTGATAGATTATTGGCTCCTAGAAAAAGTAGTTGATTCGTGCTTCGGAACGAGAGGTAACTATTTGATAATTAACCGATGGGAAAATGGACACCCTAACCCATCGTCAATGACTTGACCAATATAAATATAATGTCTACACCAGAACAGTTGAAATTTATCATACCCCCACGAGACAACTGGTATGAAGGGTTTTCGCCTCTAGTTGCTCATTTGTCTGATGCACTATCATTGCCAGTTTCACTATCTGTAGCCAATGATTATTCGGATCTGATTGAACAGGTTAATAGTGGTGCAGCCGATCTGGGTGTTTTTACCTCCACTGCTTATGCTCAAGTGCGAAAGATGGACCCTGGAGTTACTTATTTAGTCACTGGTGAAACCCTGGACAACGGAAAAAAACGTGCATTTTATTTTGGCTATCTTATCGCTCATCGAGACACTCAACTTTCTGATATTAGAAGTTTTGAAAATCAGACGATAGGCTTTGTCAGCCAAACGTCATCTTCGGGTTACAAATTTCCTCGGGCTTTTCTTGTAAGTAAAGGAGTCGTTCCAGAGGTATTTTTCCGTCGCGTTGAATATATTGGAAGTCATGAAAAAGTTACAGATGGTATCGCCAATAAAAAGATTGATCTTGGAGCAACTTGGGATGTAAGTCTTGAAGAGGCAGTTCGTCAACATGGAGATATCTTTGCAAAAGTCGCCCAGTATGGACCCATAACCAACCACGCGATCGCTGCACGTCATAATCTTGACTCAGAGTTAGTCAATAAGATTACAGACGCTCTTCTTTCCTTACCAGAAGTGGTGCTAAATGAACCGAACTTTCCCTACGTTGGCTTTACTCAAGTACCCAGTAAAGCCTATGATCCCGCAGAAGATGTGATAGCGTTAGAGGAGGTCGGGGAACCATCCCCTATCATTCGTAGCTTGAGTTTAGAGGAATTTCGTCGATTATCTTTAAATAAAGTGCTTGGGCTGATTCGAGAAGTTAGAATTCAAGAAGCTAGTAATGTTGGGGATTTTGTTTTTCGCGAACCGACAGAATTGATTCGCTATTTAACCATCAGTGAATATAAAGATGAAATTTCCCGTCAGCTTCAAGACGTTTCCCATTCATTTTCTCGCCTTAAAAGCTTTACACAAAATGTGTCTCAACTCCTCAATGAAATAGTTGATGCAAGTTCCAATGCTCAACAACTTGTATCCACACATCGAAAGCTTTTGGAAATAGAAGATCAATGGTTAGATAGATCATCTCCTGAGGAAATTGATAGATTCTCAATTCGTGCTGACAAGAGTAGAGTTTATTTGTATGTAGTCGACCGCAATCTACCACTTAATTCTCTGTTCCGACAAGCTTTGCAAGAAGACATAACCGATCTAGAGTTTCTAGCTCAAGCCAGTTCTTTAGCTGAAGAACTCAGAGATAACCAGCGTAATCCTAGCCAAGATGAGCGCATGATACTGGAGATTGCTTATACACTGCTAGGAAAAGGGCGTTTTGTCCCCTCAGCTTATCAAGATTTGGGTATTTCTGGTTTTCGTGAGTTTCAGACCTATCTTTTCAACACCGACCCAGGGGAAGGACACATTTCGGTCACCTGTTGTGACCGCACATTAATGCGAGGAGCGGCCGTACATATTGAGCATATTGATCGGGATCAAGAAGCTGATAAAAGCAAAGTAGAACCCTATCGACTTCCTGCACCTATAAACGCCGCTAAAGTTCGTCTTAATGTCGGTTCTCATGCGCCCTGCACTGCCTTCATTGGCCGTCCTGTTTTTGAAGGTGATTTCCGATTTGGGTTACTCAAATCGGTTCATATGACAGCCAGTGCCTGTAATACCATGTTCAGAAATGGAATTGCAGACTGCAAAATTGGCATTGAAAATATGACGGCCACAGAATCAATCGAGTTTATGAAAGGCGTTGTCGGGAATGTCCTTCGCGAACCTGAACGACAATTCTTAGCAGCAGCCTTCAATATCAATACCCCAATTATTGACGATCGTGGCACTGAAACCAAAGAAATTAGCGATCGTCTTGCGATCGGGATGCTGGGCATTGAAATTGCTCGTTTAGGAGAATTTGATAAGGTTACTTGGGATGGAGCATCCAATGAAATTCCCAGTCGCCCCATTTTAGGACAACTCGATTTTTCAGAAATTGTCGCCCTTGTACACAGGGCCCATGAATTTGGTTTAAACTGTTATATATCGGCCGGGTTGAAAGCCCATCATATGCGCGAAGCCGTATATGCAGGTCTGGATGGGGTTGGCATTGGGACCAGTCTCCATTTCTTCGACCCAGAGGTGGGAATGGGTGCCTTAAAACCTGATGCAATTAGGGAAATCTTATCTGTTCGAGATCAAGCGATGCAAGAGACTCTAGGACAGGGGGCTGCACTTCTGGCCAGACTTGACCGCCTCTATTTTGAGGGAACATTGATGGAAAATGTGGATTCTGACCGTAATCGTCTATTCGATGCCATCAAAAATCAGGACGAAGAAATGGCAAGACGGTTACTATTAGAACTTGAAGAGATACGCAACTTACCAGAGGATCAAGAGTCACCACCGATTGCCCAAGCTCGTCGATTAGTAACAACGGTAGATGGTCATCAAACAATACTAGCTAAACAAACCAGTCGCAAGTTTTATGATGATCTGGTTGAAAATCTCAAATATTGTATGGCCACTAATGATACTCAGGGAGTGGTAAAAATTATTAATGAGGTGAACCAAACTAGGCATAAAGTTTGAGAATAGTAATCGTTCAAATACTAAGAATAGGTTATGAAAATGACAGACAATCAAGATATTCAAAGCCCAATTCCTCAAAATGTAGAATTGAAAGTTCAGGGGAGTACAACCCTTCGGAAAGCTCAACTACGCGGCGGAGTGTTGTACTGTCCTGTTGCTGATAAATGGACACTTCAAGGCCAAGCTGGATGGAATTTAGTTACTGTTGATAGAGGGAATCCCTGGTCTGTTCAAGTTGAATTTTTTGAACCACTAGAAGAAGGTTATACCATTGAAGTGACACCCACCAGTACGGGAAATCTAGTGGTTTCCTCGGCTCATGTGTTATGTGCAACTCAAGATGGCTTTCAGGTTTTGATTGACACTCCAGATAATTTGCAATCTAATAAGGTGGGATTTAATTTCTCTGTCCAAGGGATAAAGAAACAAATCGTTCCCGACGATCGCACCATTGCACCAGATAAGCTGATTGAAGATATCAACGCTATCAACAACATACTAACGCACGAAGCTGAATACGGTATGATTACCCTGATGTGTTCTGCTAGTATTAATTCCCAGACAACTCATAAGAAAGAACTCGAAGAACAAACCAAGAACTTAGCTGAGTTCAAGAAGCAACTTGATGGAAATAGCGTTGATGATGAAATCAAGAATATCGAGTCGTTAATTCAAAAGACTGAGGCGCGGATTATACGATTAGAAAAACTGATCAAGTCTTCAAAGTATTGGGATTCAGCCCATAACTTTGGGAAAATGTGGGGAAATTACTGTTCGACAACACAATCGATGGAATTGGGTGGGCGATATATCCCCCTGTGTACTGGTGGTGGTCCTGGTATCATGGCAGCAGCAGCCCTGGGCGCACGAGAACAATATGCACAAGTGATTGGGATTGATAGTGTTTTTGGCAACGATAACCATCATAATCTTGAGGATGACTTCTCCATTTACTCTAATGCGAGGCTTCGTTGTAATGATTTTGCCATACGTGAGTCCGCACTGATCAATTACTCTCATGTCATTCTTTTTTGGCCGGGGGGATATGGAACATCCTGGGAAGCATTTGAGACCTTATCTAAGTTACAAACCGACCACCTTCGTAGACGACGAACAAAGGTGTTGTTTGTTCATCCCGAATTCTGGATACCATTTTATGATTTTACAAAGCATCTTGAAAAGATGGGTACAATTAATGGCCTGACTGACAGAATTAAACTTCCTGATGTTGACGATCAAGATTCGGATGAGTTTTATGTTGGGGAAATTGTTAAAGATGAAAATGAGGCATTTGAAAAAACAGTTAATTTCATCAAACAATTATATCGACAGAATCAACTCGAACTGAGATAAAATCTTAACTTTTCGAGATACAGTGAAGACTCAACTGATGTTTGCCAGTTTGACACTCTCCTGATTCCGCTACGCTAAAATCAGGAGATTCTTTCCTCACAGACTCTTATCTAGCCAATCAAAGATCGACCCCGATAGAACGTCGCTATAACCCTACTCCTGCCCCCTGCCCCCTGCCTCCTGCCTCTTCTTAACTGTAACGTTTATTTTTGTCCAGGTACTTAGTAGTAATCAAGCTAGTGACACCAACATCAATCCCTAGTTGGGTAAAATCGAAATCGGTAAGCCCGTTCTGTCATACCTCACAGTTTAACATATCTTTTGTGAGTGTGTTAGACTAAAAAAGCAAAGCCCTCCTGCGCTCTGCTAAAGTACGGGGTTTCGGACCCAAAATTTCTGATGAACAAATCTTATCAAAAAATCATTGTAATTGTATCAGGTTTTGCCCTACTGGTCAGTATGACTGTTGCCGGGTTCTCCTTTAGACAAACTCCTTCTTCTTCCTCTCCAGAAGCTGATTCAGGGCGAGTCTCTTCCCCTGATGAAAGGTTAAAATCTATCATTGAAGGATATGAGACTGTTCTCAAAAGAGAACCGGATAATCCTACCGCTAAACAAGGATTAGAAGAAGCACTCAAAGCCTTTATTGCTACACAAATACAGTCCCAAAATTTAGAGCAAGCCATTCCTCCGATGGAAAAATTAGCAGCTTTAGTCCCTGATAATGAGCAGTATCAAGAAATTCTCAAACAAATGAAACAAGCTCAAGAAAATGCTAAGGCTGCACCCTCTCCTACTCAACCGGAGGCAAATAATCTTGAATCGGCCGATGAAACCCTTCCCCTGATTATTCCAGAAGCTCAAGAAGAATCGAATCCTTTATTAAACTCTGAAGAAAACTCTAATCCTTTATTGCCTTCTGAAACCAATCCTAATTCTAATTAATTTTATCCCTATTTATTGGTTGTTTAACCCAGTGATGAAATTGTTTTAAGGTTGCTGTTTCTCTATAAAATAAAAGTAAAGTATGGGAGATATTAATCATGATTAAACTTTACCTATTGGCTTGGTTTCCCATGATACTCATTGCCATTCTTAACGCTATCGTTAGAGAAACAACATACCAGAAATTTGTAACAGAATTACAGGCTCATCAAATTTCTACCTTAACCGCAGTCATTTTATTTGCTGCTTATATTTGGGGGTTAACTTCTTTATTTCCTTTAACATCCTCTTTTCAAGCAATTATCATAGGATGTTTATGGTTAGTATTAACCGTGATGTTTGAGTTTTCTTTTGGTCATTATGTAGCTAAAAAGTCTTGGACAAAACTATTGAGAGATTATAATTTATTAGCAGGACGAATCTGGCTCATTTTCCTTGTTTGGATCACTGTTTCCCCTTGGTTATTCTATCAATTCCATTGATTTTTGATAATTAGTAGGGGTCAACGCTTGTTGACCCTTAGAGAAGAAATTGTAACTATTCTTTATAAAATTCTTTCTGACACCATTTTTAGGCCCTTAACTGAGGGAAAAATGACCCTTTTTTGTTACATTACTTAATTTTTAGCTGTTTTCTCCTAGAATTATATCGCAATAGTCAATCCCTATAAGCTTTATATAATTATAGTTTCGGGGATTTTATGCTCAAGATGAGCGATCGCTTACATTCTAAAATTTTTATATTGTTCTTAATTATTAAAAAACGGAACACAAAATTTAATTAAAATATATTTTTTAGTTTAAAAAGTTTTTCTAGCGATTTTATACCATTTTATCTTTTATATTCAATATTTATCTTTAAAATACTATCTAATTTATTCTTAACTCCTCTTGGAAATCTTGGTCAGTTGTTCCATAATGCGAGTAATGAGATTGACAAACTTGCTGTCGTCACAACGCAGTAATAACAAGCATTATTTTGATCGCACAGGAGACTAAACCCTTGACTTTAACACTCGCAGTTTACGGAAAAGGTGGTATCGGAAAATCAACCACCAGTTGCAACATCTCCACCGCATTAGCGAAACGAGGTAAAAAAGTACTACAAATTGGCTGTGATCCCAAGCATGATAGTACATTTACTCTAACTGGGTTTCTCATTCCTACCATCATTGACACCCTACAAGAGAAAGACTTTCACTACGAAGATATTTGGCCCGAAGACGTTATCTACAAAGGATATGCAGGGGTTGACTGTGTAGAAGCAGGGGGACCTCCTGCCGGTGCCGGTTGTGGTGGTTATGTGGTAGGAGAAACGGTTAAACTCCTCAAGGAACTCAATGCGTTTGATGAGTACGATATCATCCTATTTGACGTATTAGGGGACGTGGTTTGTGGAGGGTTTGCTGCACCTTTGAACTATGCTGACTATTGTTTAATTGTCACCGATAACGGGTTTGATGCGTTGTTTGCTGCCAACCGCATTGCTGCTTCAGTCAGAGAGAAAGCGCGGACCCATCCTTTGCGCTTAGCGGGGTTGATTGGTAATCGGACTTCTAAGCGTGATTTAATTGATAAATATGTAGAAGCGGTTCCTATGCCGGTCTTAGAAATTTTACCGTTAATTGAGGATATTCGGGTATCACGGGTTAAAGGTAAAACCTTATTTGAAATGTCAGAAAATGACCCATCTCTTGAGTATGTTTGCAATTATTATTTAAACATTGCTGATCAATTATTAGCGATGCCGGAAGGAGTGGTACCTAATGATGCTCAAGACAGAGAATTATTCTCTTTATTGTCTGATTTCTATCTTAATCCTCAAGCTCCAAAAACAGAAGAGGAAGCGTTAGATTTGATGATAGTTTAGTCAGTTATCAGTTATCAGTGAGTAATTGAAGGTTGATGATTGGATTACATTTTGCTCCAGAAATGGAACTCAAAAAACGGTCAGAAGAAAGAGCAAAAAATCCACAGTTAAACTCATCAGATACAAACGAAATTGAACTAATAAGACAACAATTAAGTCAAGGAGAACTCTAAATTATGACGCTTGCACAAGAACCCTCATCGTTACAATTTGAATGCGAAACTGGCAATTATCACACCTTTTGTCCCATTAGTTGTGTTGCTTGGTTATACCAAAAAATAGAAGATAGTTTCTTCTTAGTTATTGGCACAAAAACCTGTGGTTACTTCCTACAAAATGCCATGGGAGTGATGATTTTTGCTGAACCTCGTTATGCGATGGCAGAATTAGAAGAAGGAGACATTTCTGCTCAATTAAATGATTACGAAGAACTGAAAAGATTGTGTCTACAAATCAAACGCGATCGCAATCCTAGTGTTATCGTTTGGATTGGTACTTGTACCACCGAAATCATTAAAATGGACTTAGAAGGATTAGCCCCTAAATTAGAGGCTGAAATCGGTATTCCTATCGTTACAGCAAGGGCAAATGGCTTAGATTATGCCTTTACTCAAGGGGAAGATACTGTCTTAGCTGCGATGGCTCATAAATGTCCTAAAAGTGTCAAAGAAGAGGAAGAAAAAGAAGAAAGAAATGCTATTCATAAGTTATTAAACTTTGGCAGAAAGAAAGAAGATATTAAACAAGAAGAGTCTGAATATAAAGATCATCCACCTTTAGTTTTATTTGGTTCTTTACCTGATCCCGTTGTTACTAATTTAACTCTAGAATTGAAGAAACAAGGAGTAAAAATTTCGGGATGGTTGCCATCAAAAAGATATACAGAATTACCGGTTATTGATGAAGGTTATTATGTTAGTGGTGTTAACCCATTTTTATCACGTACTGCCACTACTTTAATGCGTCGTCGTAAATGTAAATTAATAGGCGCACCTTTTCCCATTGGACCCGATGGTACTCGCGCTTGGATCGAAAAAATTTGCTCTGTTTTCAATATTGAACCTCAAGGGTTAGAAGAAAGAGAAGCCAAAATTTGGGAGAGTTTAGAAGACTATATTAAACTCATTCGTGGTAAGTCTGTTTTCTTCATGGGTGATAATTTGTTAGAGATTTCTTTGGCACGTTTTTTAATTCGTTGTGGGATGACTTGTCCTGAAATTGGTATTCCTTATATGGATAAAAGATACCAAAAAGCAGAATTAGATTTTCTAGAAAAAACCTGCAATGAAATGGGTGTCCCTGTGCCTAAAATTGTCGAAAAACCTGACAATTATAATCAAATTCAACGCATTTATGAGTTAAAACCTGATCTGGTTATTACAGGAATGGCCCATGCTAACCCCTTAGAAGCAAGAGGAATAAATACTAAATGGTCCGTGGAATTTACCTTTGCACAAATTCACGGGTTTACCAATGCAAGAGACATCTTAGAGTTAGCAACTCGTCCCCTGCGTCGTAATAATAATCTCAAAGAATTAGGATGGGAGAAATTAGTCAAAGAAGAGGCTAAAATCTAAACAGTAGGGTGGGCAATACCCACCTATTTAACCCCCAATCCGAAGCAATATAGTACAATAAGTAAAGATAAAGATAAGGATAAAAATAAGGATAGTATGATATAGTTAAGGATAAAGATAAGAATAAAGATGTTCAACTTTCTGAAAAAATAATTACAGCAGGAATATCTGCATTAGGGGGGTTTGGGTTAGGATATGGAGTCGGTAAGAAAAACCAATAATACTCTATAATAAAGTATGAGAGTTATAAAGGCATGATTATGAGTGAATCAGATAATAACCGTTTGGATCGCATTGAAGCTCTTATTGAAGCTATTGGCAAAAGAGTAGATTCTAATGCTCGTTCTATTGAAGGACTACAAAAATCTATTGATGCACTTCAAAAAAGAGTAGATTCTAATGCCCGTTCTATCGAAGCTTTAACTAATAATATAGCAGTAAGTCAACAAGAAGCGCAACGTGATCGTGCTAGACTGTATCAAGTAATGGCTGATCTTGCTTTATCTCAAGCACAAATGGCTGAAACTCATACACAGTTTCAACGGAATATCTATCAGCGTCATGAAGAATTAGATCAACGACAAAGTGAACTTTCTAACCGTCAGCAAGATATTGTAGAAATTTTGAAATTATTAACAAAACAATCTCAAAACGATAATAATTAAAATTATAACATAACTGTTTGAATTATTAGCTTATTTCATATCTTTTTTTCATAAACATTCAAATTAAAATTATCTAACTCCCAGGTTCCAACTAATCTTTGAGATGTTTGTAAATTATGATCCTTATCTAAGACATTTTTAACTGCTTGTTGTTGTTCTTCTGTACTGGATTTTCCCCAAACGGGACGTTCACTATCTAACCATAAAATACGCTGATACTGTTCATAATTTTTACTTAAATTTTGATCTAAAATAGAAGGTAAAGTATTTGATTTTTGCGCTAGTAAGCTAATAGGTGAAGTTATGGGAAGATAATAAGCTAATCTTAATACATGACCCCACGCTTGAGAGTTCATTACAATTAATGTAGGTGTGTTTGGTTGTTCATTAATAATATCTGCTACCCTATGAAACATCCAACGGGAACGTAAACTAAAATCAGCGATATTAATCCCTAAATATAACAATAATAGTCCTAAAATAGCGATATTTTTAAACTTTATACCTGTTTTTTCTAGCCAAATAACTAACAATAATAAACATCCAGGTAAAACAAATATTACAGAACGACCAAACCCAAATCCTAACGTAAATTTACCCGTAATAATATCTAAAATTAACATTAAAAACAAAGGTAATAGTCCCAATAGCAATCCAATAATTAATAATTGAATTTGATTATTTTTCCATAATATCCAACTACAAGAAATCAAACTAATAAAAATTAAAAAACCTGCAATTGTTACTATAAACTGAGGTAAAATACTTGACCAGTTACCAACCAATAAATGAATTCCTAATACATCAAGAAATTCTTGTAAATGTCGAATCATTGCAGTTAAAATACCACTTTTACTGGAAAATCTACCTAAGTCAGCATTTCTTAATTGTTGTCTGGTTCCCCACCAAACCCAAGGAGTTGTAATAATAATACTACTGATTAAATAGAGTGCATATTTCCACCATTTTCGTCGATCTAAATATAAAACTAAAATAGCAAATACTAAGAAAAATACAGCAAAATAGTAAAATGTCATTAAGCCTGATGCTGCGGAGAAAATCAATAATATTGTCCAAAAAACCGTAGACTTTTTAGAATAACTATTTTTTATCTCTGAAGTATTTAAGATTATCAATTCAAGTAAACACCAACTACTTAATAACACCCAAAATACCAAAGAACAATACATTCTTACGTTTAGAGAATGAAATAAATAGTAAGGATTTAATCCTAACAAAGCAGCAAATAATAAACCCCCTTGATTGCCTAATAATCGTCTTCCTAAACCATAAGCACATCCCATAGAACCCAGACTAAATAAAACAATAATACTTCGCATTGCTGCTTCAGAATTTCC
Organism: Crocosphaera sp.; assembly: GCA_030065735.1. GTDB lineage: Bacteria > Cyanobacteriota > Cyanobacteriia > Cyanobacteriales > Microcystaceae > Crocosphaera. The sequence goes on along the minus strand of JASJDD010000181.1, from coordinate 1,724 downwards.
CCATAATCTCAACCAAAAATGTTGCTCTAAAAAGAAAAGAAAAGGATGGGGTTCGGCCACTAATCCTTTCAGAAACTTCTCAATGGTTACGATAAAATCAGAAAAACTATTTTCAACAGGAAGGCTTAATAAACTGGTATAATTAGCTAAAATAACAGGTACATCTTTAGGGGTTTGATATTGTGCTTTTTGTCCAGTGGATAAGAGTAAAGATAAAACCTCATCGTACCAAAATTCCCGACTTCCCAAATTAATGATTCTGAGAATCACAGCACAAGCGATCGCAGCTAACAGAATAATATTAATGGTTTTTGTAGAAATTTTCATCAATTAATTAACCTTTTTCAAATCATCCAATATTTGATATAATAAATTAAGAATACTTATTTATTTTTGATTTTGTCTCCTCCTATGGTTAATCAAATAAAAACAATAAAAAATATTTTAGAAGATGTAGAAAATGATAGAGAACTATCAGAAACCGACGGGGTTAGGCTTCTATCTCAAACTGATGAAACCATAATTGAGGAAATTCGTCAAATTGCTGATAAACTCCGTCAAAAACAAGTAGGCAACACTGTTACTTACATTATCAATCGTAATATAAACTTTACCAACATTTGTGAGCAACATTGTAACTTTTGTGCCTTTCGACGAGATGCGGGAGATGATGGGGCATTTTGGTTAAATACAGAACAAATTATCCAAAAAGCAACAGATGCAGTCAAAAAAGGGGCGACAGAAATTTGTATGCAGGGAGGTTTAAACCCCGAAGCTAAAATAAGAGGAAGTTCTTTACAATATTATCAACAATTAATTATCAGTCTCAAACAAACATTTCCTACTCTCCATATACACGCTTTTTCTCCCCAAGAAATCCAATTTATTGCTAGGGAAGATAAAATTAGTTATGCTGAGGTGATTATGGCCTTAAAAAAAGCTGGTTTAGGGTCAATGCCAGGGACAGCAGCCGAAGTCTTAGACGATCAAGTTAGACGCATTATTTGCCCTGAAAAAATCAACAGCCAAACCTGGTTAGAGATTGTTAGTTTAGCCCACTCTTTAGGCTTATATACCACCAGTACCCTCTTATCTGGACATATCGAAACTCCTCAACAACAAATCCACCATTTAAGTCAATTAAGACACTTACAAAAAATTGCAATAGAAAACAATTATCCAGCCAAAATCACAGAATTTATCATCTTACCTTTTGTGGGAAAAGATGCCCCTTTAGCCCTGAGAAACCGTGTCAAACGAGAGCAACCTAGTTTAAAAGATACTTTATTATTAACCGCAGTGTCTCGAATTTTCCTGGGAAAATGGATACCCAACCACCAACCCAGTTGGGTAAAATTGGGCTTAAACGGTGCAACGGAAGCCTTGCGATGGGGATGTAACGATATTGGCGGAACCCTGATGGAAGAACATATTACCACCATGGCAGGGGCAATGGGAGGAACCTGTATGAAAGTGGAAACCCTACAACAAGCGATCGCCTCTCTTCAGCGTCCCTATGAACAACGGAGTACCTTGTATGAGAGGGTAAACTATCCACGCACGTCGCTACGCTATGTGCGGGGCTTTTAGCTTAAATCTCGAAAGAAGCCCCACGCCATAAATACTATAAGAAATAACTATATTTTGGCGTGGGATGAATTTCGAGCAATAAATTAACCCGCGTAGCGTCCACATTGCTCAAATCTATGCTATCATACTTTATA
>JASJDD010000180.1 GCA_030065735.1 Crocosphaera sp. | reverse complement strand
GAATATATCAAAAATCAATCAGGAGGCTTAGAGACTAAGAAATAAGGACGCTTCGCGGTTTATTTCTTGGTCGGGCATTCATCCCTAAGTTGTAGAACGTTAGGGAATTCTGCCCGACATTCGGTTAAAGCGAAAAAATATTACACTAATCTTAAAAAAAAAGCAAGAAATATCAACCAGTCATCAAGTCATTGCTTAAATAGAATGAGTATTCTCTCAACATACAAATATGTTGATGCTATGTGAGATTGTCAAGAAACCATAACAGCATAATTTTGTTATTCAATCAAATCGAGAAACCATAACCAAAAGTTGTCTTGATTTGTTGTTTCTTGTTTGGTTTGAACACTTAATCTATCTATATTTAAGACCGTGACACCGACTATTAGTGATGCCAATGTAAAGGCCGCCTTAACTGCTATTGAGTCTGAAACAGCCACCACTACAGAAAAAGTGGCAATGTTGATAGAAATGGCTGCAGGGTTGCAAAATAAGCCAAAAACTAGCCAACAACTCGAAGATGCTGTTTTACTTTACCGCAGAGGGTTAGAATTATGTACCCCTGAGATGCCTTTGTTACGGGCTAGATGTTTATCAGGGATGGGAACCGCCTTAAGAACCATTCCCAGTGAAGGAGCAGAATTACTACTCGAAGCTAAAATCGCCTACGAGACAGCGTTACCTATTTTAGAAGAACACGCTTCCCGTGAAGAGGTAGCCGAAACTCAGATGAATTTAGCGGTGGTGTTGCAAGGGTTGGTTAACTTCCACCAAGCAACCATGCAAGAAGCCATCCAAGCCTATCAAAAAGCAGCTAAAGTGTTCACAGGAGCAAGTTATCCCCAAGAATTTGCTATTTTACAGAATAACATTGCGATCGCTTATTTGTCTCTACCCTTGAGTCCGGATCAAGAAAAAATGCGTCAGGGTATGGCAGTACAGTCCTTTGAAGCTGCGTTGAAATGGGTGACATTAATTGATCATCCCAGTGAATATGCCATGCTACAAAATAATTTAGCCAACGCTCTACAGTATCTTAATACGTCTCATCCCATTGAAAATAATTTGAAGGCATTAGCAGCTTATGATGAGGCGTTGAAGGTAAGGACTCCACAAGATACACCCATTGAATATGCTAATACTATTGCGAATAAAGCCAATGTTTTGTTTAACTTACCAGATGATATTGAATATCCCGAAGCCGGCAACCCTAATAATTTAAAACAGTCCCAAGCTTATTATCAAGAAGCAAAACAAATATTCAGCGACTATGGACAATGGGAACGGGTTAACATTGTCACAGAAATGTTGCAACATATCGACAAAGAATTATCAGCATTGTCTCAATAACTTTACAGAACATTGAGAGCAAAAAAGTTTGTACTTTCGTTAATTTTAGGAGACGTTTCTCTATGAGTGATTTGATCGCATACGTAAGCAGTAATCCAGGAATTCAAGAATTTTTTACTAATTTAATGACTGGAGAAATTACCTTAATTACAGGAATTTTCTGGTTATTATTTGCTGCTATTATTTCTATGGTTGCCGGAGCCATCGGTGGCATTATTTTAGCAGGAAAAGATTTAGGCTATGAATTAGCAGCTATTTTAGGTAGTTTATTCGGTCCTGCGGGAGTAATTCCTGTGGCTGCTATTGGGTTAGTTGTTCTTAAATTTGTTTAGGAGTTTTTGATTATGTTAGATTTAGCTTGGTACTCAGCAAAGTTATTTTTTAAAGGTAAATTATTCCGTAACCCTGGCTATTTTTATCGTCAACTCACTTTAGGGGTTTTGATTGGTTGTTTGTTATTAATTGGCTTAGGAGAAGCCGGTTTAAATCTTGCTTTTGTTATTACTATTTCTAGTCTCGTTACAGGAATGATGATGCCATTTTTACTCAAAGATGTGAAAATGCAGTAACTCGTAAATAGTTGATAGTGAATAGTTGATGCTTATGAGCTATTCACTATCTTTCAGATACAAAACGATAGCAATACAAAAATTAGTTAGGACATTTTTTGTATCTTTAATGGTCATTCCCTGGAAACGAGGAATATGATTAATGTCTTAACTATAATGCGTCATGCTGTATATGATGACTTCTAAAATTATTACCTTGAAATAAATGACACAATTAACAACAGAAAAAACTCAAACTTTAGAAGATTTAGTCACAGAAATTAGCCGTTATGAACAAATTGTTAATCAATGGGATCAAAATCAACAGGTTGTCGTCGAACGATTAAAAGAAGCCATTGAAACCTTGCATAAAGAAGCGTTAACTCGTCTTATTAAAATCGTTAAAAAAGAGGCGTTACCTGCCTTACGTGAAGCAGTAGAAGATGAAGTTGTTTATGGACTCTTGCGCTATCATAACTTAATTAAACCGCCTACTCCTCCCTTAAAAAAACGTATCGAACAGGCGTTAGAAACCGTACGGCCAGGGTTAAAAAGTCATCACGGAGATGTTGAATTAGTTGCTATCAAATTACCGAATACCGTAGAAGTTAAATTAGTAGGAACTTGTAGTAATTGTCCTGCTTCTACGTTAACCATGAAACAAGGGGTAGAACAAGCGATAAAAAGCTATTGTCCTGAAATAACCAAGGTTATCTCTGTCAATAATACGGTGACTTATACAGGAGAGAAAATTGATAGTCCCTTTGCTGCTTCTCAAGACGTTGGTTGGGTTGCATTAGCAAGGGTTGATGAAATTCCTAATGGGGGAATATTACCCTTAGAAATTGAAGGATTAAAGTTAATTTTAGTGAGAAAAGATAACATGGTTAAAGGCTATCGTAATAGTTGTCTACACTTAGCAATGCCATTGCATACAGGAGAAGTCGAAAATGGTGTTTTAACCTGTTTACATCATGGATTTAAGTATCGTTTAGATACAGGAGAATGTCTCACCTCTCCAGGTATGTTTTTAGAAGCTTATCCTGTCAAACGTAGTGGTGAAAGAGTGTTAGTTAAAGTCGCTTAAATTCCAGTTACCAGTCATCAGTCATCAGTTGTTACTACGTTGCATACAATCATCCATTATTTTCCTTTCTGTCAAGATTTGATGATATTTAGCAAAAAAGATAAAAAATCTTAAGATTTTCTTTATCTGTAGTCCTTTTTGTGCCACAAAACTGGGTATAGTATACCCCCCAAAAAAATGAGCAAAAATGTGTTATTATGGATCTTGATAGTACAATGGGATTAGTGTGTGTATATAAACTTAAAGTAATGATTTATGAGTGAGTGTACTTAGATTAAAAATGCAGACAGTTATCCGTAAGCAGTTCACCCTTGAAGAATATCATCGTCTCATAGAATTAGGGTTTTTTGCATCAGAGGAAAGGTTAGAATTAATTCGAGGTGATATTGTTAAAATGGCACCAAAAAGAACACCTCACTCCGTTTGTACTTGTTTATTATTGGAAGAATTATATAGTTTATTCAGAGGAAAAGCAACGGTTAGGGGGCAAGAACCCATTATTATTCCCCCTGATAGTGAACCAGAACCTGATATTGTTATCGCTAGAAAAAAAGAGGATAATTATTTATCATCCCATCCCCAAGTATCTGATATTTTGTTAGTTATTGAAATAGCAGACTCGACTTTAAAATTTGATCGAGAAGTTAAATTACCTTTATACAGTGAAGCAGGAATTATGGACTTTTGGTTGATTAATTTAGTTGATCAACAATTAGAAACTTATCGTCAACCTTATGAAACATCTAAAGGAGATTATAATTATCGATCGCAACAAATTTATTTAGCTGATGATATTATTAACTTTCCCAATTTTTCTGATATCTCCTTGACGTTAAAACCTTTTTTATCTTTACAGTAGCAGTTGTTTAGAAAAAAGGTGATTATGATTGGTTAGAAGCAAAACGAATCAATATATTAGACTTCTTATATTCACAAAATTTTGATTGTTTATATGTTCTTTTAGATCAAGTATCACAACAAATTGCTTGTACCTTATATCCGCTAATTTATCAAGTAGAAAATGCACTTAGAACTTATTTGACTAAATTTATGATCACCAAGGTTGGCGTGAGTTGGTGGAAAATTACAGCAACAAATGAACTTAGCAGAAAAGTAAATGATCGCAAAAACAATGAAAAAGATTTTTCTCAATTTATTGATAATCAATTATATTTAGCTGAATATAAATATAATAAAAAGTACATCAGAAATTATACAAACTGATCCAAAAGATCAAGAATTAGAAGAATAAAAATTAGTCTAATCAAAAACCCTAACCAAATAAAAAAGGCTAGGGTAAATCCAGGATAATTATATTTTCATTAAATTAACGAAACATACTACTTACAGAAGTATCCTCGTGAATGCGCCAGATAGCTTCCCCTAAAAGGTTAGCCACGGACAGAATGGTTAATTGTTCAAAACGATGTTCCTCTGGAATGGGAATAGTATTGGTAACAATCACCTCTTCGAGTACCCCACTGGATAAACGACTAATAGCAGGACCCGAAAACACCGCATGGGTAGCACAGGCATAAACCTGTCTGGCCCCCTCTTCACGGAGCAATTTAGCCCCTTCGGTGATGGTTCCGGCCGTATCAATCATATCGTCCACTAAGACGGCAGTTTTGCCCTTAACATCCCCAATAAGATTCATGACTTGCGCCACATTATGGGACTGACGACGTTTATCGATGATTGCTAAAGGTGCATCATCTAGCTTTTTGGCAAAGGCCCTAGCCCTAGCAACCCCACCGACATCGGGAGAAACAATGACAATATCTGAGAGATCCTTAGTAGCAAAATAATCGAGTAAAACTGGTGTACTGTAAATATGATCAAAAGGAATATCAAAATAACCTTGTATTTGTGCCGAATGTAAATCCATCGCCAAAACCCGATGGGCCCCAGCTTCAACAATTAAATTAGCCACTAATTTAGCGGTAATAGATTCACGGCCGGCGGTTTTGCGATCAGCCCTAGCATAACCATAATAAGGAATCACGGCAGTAATTTGCCTCGCTGATGCCCTGCGACAAGCATCAATCATAATTAATAATTCCATAAAATGGTCATTGACAGGATTACAACAGGGTTGGATCAAATAAACATCACAACCTCGTATGGATTCTTGAATTTGGATGTATAGTTCACCATCAGCAAAGCGTTTGCGAATCATCGGCCCAATGTCCATCCCTAAATAACGGGCAACTTCTTGGGCTAAAGGAATATTAGACGATCCACAAAACACACTCAGACGGTTATTATCTGACAATGACGACATCGCCAGATTTGGCATTAATATGGGAGTATGACTCACAGCAGACTCTTGACCCTTAATTCATAGCAATTCTATCATCTCAGGTTTTTTGATTGTCTGATCAGATTTATCACTATTTTAATCATACCGAGATTCAGATTAAAACAGCAAAATTACACAGAAATTTAGGCTTTCCCAGAAAATAAGCACTCTAATGATATTCTTAACTGAAACTTAATGATTAACCATTACCAGAAAATCATGTTATTGTAAGAAAGTGTTGGGACACGTAGCTCAGTGGATAGAGCACCAGGTTCCGGTCCTGGGTGTCGGGGGTTCAAATCCCTCCGTGTTCGTTGCTGTCTTTTTGCTTGTTTCTGATCCTTTTAGGATTACCGACTCTTATTTTGATGAAAAACTTCAAACACTTGACGGCAAAAACACTTAAATCTTTCTGCAATATCCCTAGCCGGTTGATAGTTACCTTCTAATTGCCAGTTTTCTACGGTTGACAGTCGCCACGCCTGTCCCTGATGATTGAATCCAGTTATTTCTAACCCGATCAACCTTTGGGTTTGATCCACAGGATCTTTGTGAAACCTAATCTGTACTAACATACTACGACTTTGAAAGCGAGGACTCCATCCAGGTAAATGAAAGCCAATATCGATGGAGTTGGGATCAACTAATTCGAGGGTATCGGGATCATTACGCCAGGGTTTAAGATCAGCTTTAGCATCAGGAAAATGGGTTTTAAATAAATGAACAATGGATGCAATTTTTGTAGCGATTTCTACACCTTGGGCTTTTTCTGATGCGTTCATGTTTAGTCTCCTCCTCATAAATGGTAATCAATGCCTAAAATTAAGCATTCTGCTTTCTTCTATGACAGTATTTTAGTCAATTCATCGAATGAACAAAATAACAAACTTAACAGTTTCGGGTGATTTTTTACAAAATAAGCATTTTCTCCACACTTCCCACACTCAACTTTACTTCAATGTTGATACACCTAACTGAAAACTGCTATAGGGATTATGATAGCTTTAGATCAGTTTCTAGTTGACTCACTTATAGTGAATTAGCTATGAAACCCTAGTCTAGACATTGGCTGTAATCTTTCTCTGAAACGATTAACCCCTTTGAACTATGTTTGAGGAAATAGCCATTATGGCATCAAATCAAGATAAAGATAAATTCTTCTATCCTCGTTATCCTTATCGTGGGGAGGTAAAACCGCAAAATGTAGTTTTTAATGCTAATTTACAAGAGTTTGCTCAAGAAGTTAGCTATATTTGTAACTTAGAAACCGCCGGAAAAATTAAACCGGAACAAGCTTATAGCAAAATCAAAGAACTATGGAAAAAAGTTAAACTGTCGAAACAAGAATTAAAAATAGGGGAAAATTTATTTAATCAAGAGTTTGATGAAGATGATGAAAACGAGAGTGAAAATGAATAGCTTGACCAATTGTTGCGTCTAAAGCTAATAATAATGTCACACATTGAATCATTCCTTATAATGTCCCGTTCTAAAGCAATACAATATTATATAGCTGCCCGTCTTCTCCTCGCCCCTCTGATGGTGTGGACCATTGTCACTCTGGTTTTCTTGCTGTTACGGGCAACCCCTGGAGATCCGGCAGATGCTATTTTGGGCAATCGTGCGCCAGAAGCAACGAAAGAAGCCTTAAGGGAGAGTTTAGGACTAGATAAACCTCTATTCTTACAATACTTTACTTATTTAGGGCAACTCCTCAGTTTTAACTTAGGAACTTCCATTACAAGTCAAGGCCAGTCTGTTTGGGAGATTATCACCCAACATTTCCCAGCCACTGCTGAACTGACTTTTTATAGTATGGTAGTAGCCATCGCTATTGGAGTCACCATCGGTATTTTATCGGCTTCCCGACCTAATACCCCCATCGATGTTGGTGGCCGACTGTTTGGCATTATTACCTATTCTTTGCCTATTTTTTGGGTAGGAATGCTCTTTCAGTTAATTTTTGCGGTACAGTTGCGCTGGTTTCCTCTCGGAACCCGTTTTCCTCTCAATCAAACCCCTCCCAGTGGTTGGACAGGAATTTATACCCTTGATAGCCTTTTTAGTGGTAATTTGGGACAGTTTTTCACCGCAGTCTATTACTTGATTTTACCCTGTTTTACCTTGGGTCTCCTATTAAGTGGTATTTTTGAGCGCATGGTGAGGGTTAATTTAAGACAAACCTTGCAAGCAGACTATGTAGAAGCTGCTAGGGCGAGAGGTATACCTGAAAGGCGAATTTTGTTGGCCCATGCCCTTAAAAACGCTCTCATCCCTGTTATTACCGTCTTAGGATTGACGTTTGCAGCCCTGTTGGGAGGTGCGGTATTAACAGAAGTTACTTTTTCTTGGCCAGGGTTAGGGAACCGGTTATACGAGGCGATCGCAGTGAGGGACTATCCTACAGTACAAGGGATTATGGTCTTTTTTGGGGCGATTGTCGTCGTGGTTAGTATTTTAATTGATTTAATTAATGCTTACATTGACCCCCGCATTCGTTATTGATGAAGGCAGGAGGCAGGAAACCCTATCAATACTAATAGACAAAATTACTTTTAAACTATGAAATACTGGAACAAAATCAAAACAATTTATCGACGAATCTTAACCTTAATTTTAGTAGGGTTTTCTATTTTAACGTTAACCGCTTGTGCTTCCCCTGGGAATAAAAATCAAGTGGTTTTATCCATTTTAAGCGATCCTAAAACCTTTAATGCTGTGTTATCCCAAGAATCTCCTAATATTTTTGGATTAACCTATGAAGGGTTAATTACAGAAAATCCCTTAACAGCAGAAAAAGAACCGGCGTTAGCAGAATCTTGGGATATTTCTGAGGATAAATTAACCATTGTTTTTACCTTAAGAGAAGGCTTAAAATGGTCGGATGGAGAACCATTAACGGCGGATGATGTTGTTTTTACCTACAATGATTTATATTTGAATGAGAAAATTCCTAACAATTCTAGGGATGGTTTTCGAGTTGGTAGTAAAAGGGATTTTCCCACCATTAAAAAGTTAGATGATCGACGCATAGAATTCAAAATTACAGAACCGTTTGCTCCTTTTTTAGATAATGCAAGAGTTCCTATTTTACCGGCTCATATTTTGCGTCAAACCATCGAAGAAACTGATGAAAAAGGGAGTCCTAAATTTTTATCAACTTGGGGAACCGATACCCCACCAGAAAACATTATTGTTAATGGTCCTTATAAACTCAAAGAATATGTTACCAGTCAACGGGTTGTTTTTGAAAAAAATCCTTATTATTGGAAAAAAGATCAACAAGGAAATCAGTTACCAAACATTGAAAATGTGATTTGGGCTATTGTAGAATCAACGGACACTTCTTTATTACAATTTCGCTCAGGAAGTTTAGACTCTATTAGTGTGAGTCCTGAATATTTTTCTTTATTAAAAAGAGAAGAAGATCGAGGCAATTTTACCATTTATAATGGCGGTTCTGCCTACGGGACTGTGTTTATTTCCTTTAATCAAAACCGAGGAAAAAGAGATGGCAAACCCTTAGTTGATTCTATTAAAGCTGAGTGGTTTAATAATGTTAATTTCAGGAAAGCAGTTGCTTACGGTATTGATCGGCCACGAATTATTAATAATATTTATCGGGGTTTAGGAAGTCCTCAAAATACACAAGTTTCTGTGCAATCTCCTTACTACAATAAATCAGTAGAAGGATATGATTATGATCCCGAAAAAGCCAAAGAATTATTATTACAAGAAGGGTTTACTTATAATTCAGAAAATCAGTTATTAGATAGTCAAGGAAATAAAGTTGAATTCAATTTAATTACTAATGCAGGAAACAAAATCAGAGAAGCGATGGGAGCGCAGATTAAAGAGGATTTAGGAAAACTAGGGATGCAGGTTAACTTTAGTCCTTTAGCGTTCAATGTTTTGGTAGATAAACTTAGTAATTCGTTAGATTGGGAGGCTCATATTATTGGATTTACGGGAGGAAATGAACCCCATTCCCCTAATATTTGGTACACCGATGGTAACTTACATATGTTTAACCAAAAACCCCAACCTGGAACGAAACCTATTATCGGAAGAGTGGTATCAGACTGGGAGAAAAACATTGAGCAGTTATATGTTGCGGGATCTCAAGAATTAGATATGGATAAACGCAAAGAAATCTATAACGAAGCACAAACATTAGTGTCAGAATATTTGCCGTTTATTTACTTAGTAAATCCTTATTCTTTAGCTGCGGTTAAAAATCGTTTTGATGGTATTGAATATTCTGCATTAGGAGGTGCTTTTTGGAACATAGAAAAACTCTCGGTTGCTGATGTTAGTGAGGAATAATGATCATTAATTATACTATGTTCAAGAGGTATAATTTAGATGTCCTTACCTTAGTAAAAACACTATGCAAATTATTAGTTATGAAAATTGTACTAGGAATACCTAAAAAAAATAGCCATGACTTTAGAAGATAGACAAAACAAGCTATATTGTTCTCACAATCATCAAGAATTATTAGACTATTATGGCAAATGGGCAACAGAATATGATCAAGAATTGGTTAATGAATGTTGCTATATTGCTCCTCAAAAGGTAACGGATGTCTTACTGCGTTTAGTTTCTAATTATACCATTTTCCTTAAAGTTGGCTACAGATGAGGAGGTGTGGGAGGTGTGGGAGATGTGGGGGGAGGAAGAATCTTGATCTGTAGTCTTACATTGCAGAATTGATATAAGAATCCCCCAGCGAAGCGTTGCTTTAGCAGGGGGAGTAGTCAACGAAAAAAAGGGTTTCAAGCCTCCAACTTGAGGTGGAGGTAATTCTAAATTCTAAATTCTAAATTCTGATTGACGGCCTCCTTTTGGCTGACTTTTGCTTTGGACAATTTGGTTAAATTATACTGTTTTAAGCAGCAGTTAACCCATGAGAAGACATTTTCATGATCTCGCGGGTAGAGAAACCAATATTACTTAAAGCTTCCCCATAACTAATCATGAAATCTTCCACTAAAGCTTCTTTTTCCATTCCTAAAACTTCAGCATCGTTTTCAACTTGGTTGAGCATTTGCCAAACAACGGGTAAATTCTCTTTATTTGCTTCTTCTAATTCTGCTTTAGAGGCTTCAAAATGGTCTTGTAACCAAACTTCCCCAAAATTGAGGTGAGTGTACTCATCTTTAACCACCCCTTCGGTAATCTTGCGAGCAAAGGGATCAGCCACGGGAATATAAATATTATAAGCGGCGATCGCAAAGGCTTCGATGATCAAAGATTGAATCAATAAGCAGGTGACAATTTTTCCTTCAGCTTTCGCTTTTTGGAAGTTGCTATGAAGTTGGGAGAAAAATTGTTGAGCGTAGTCCATATCTGGGGTAACGTTCAGATTCTTGCCACAAGCTTGAAAGCCTTTTTTATGACGGTTTTCCATCTTGGAGAGACGAATTAACTCAGCTTCGTCTTCTGGAAGCAGTTGCGCCATATCAATGTAATTTTGATGGGCTTCTTGTTCCCCTTCAATGACAATAGCATTGATGCGACTATAAGCATCTTTATAGGTTTGGCTGTTAAAATCAAGCTCTGAGCGTAAAGCAAGCTCTTGCATAAGCTATGTTATCTCCTGTGGTTTATCAACTAAGTTAGTGGTTAAATGGGTGTCTTTAATTTGATTAAGGACACTAACGGTATAAGTATCGGTTAACAGTTGTTAACCTTTGGCTATTGTCCATAGTATAAGCTCTACTCTAATCTATAAAGTTTAAACAGAAAAGACAAATGCTCAAACTTGAGTTTGACTAAAAGATATGATCACAGAACAAACAATAACCGTCGGTTCCCTGGAATGGTTTTATCGAGAAGTTACCCCCACCAACAGCAACCATAAACCCCCAGTGGTCCTGGTTCATGGGTTGCCGAGTCATAGTTATATTTGGCGCAACGTGATGGATAACTTAGAGGATGAAGGGTTTCGGGCGATCGCCCCTGACTGGATTGGTTCCGGGTTTTCCGCTAAACCAGATAAACGGGACTTTCCCTATACCTCGGCTGCTTATGAAAAGGCTTTTGGTGAGTTTCTCGAAGAGTTAGAACTAGAGAAGGTGTCTTTGGTGGTGCAGGGGTTTTTGGCTTCTGTGGCGATACAATACGCTTTGGGCCATGCTGATGCCATCGATCGCTTAATTATTCTCAATACTCCTTTATCCCCTGAGGTGAAACTCCCTTGGCTGATGCAGCAATGGACAATTCCTTTTATGGGAGATATGCTAACCCAAGATCCCTTATTGGTGGATCGTACCTTAGAAAAGGGAAGTGGTTTTGTCATTGAGGATAAAGATTTAGACATTTTTCGACAACCCTATCTTAAAAGTTCTGCGGTGGGACGAGCTTTACTAACCACAACGAAAAATTTGAAACTCTCTCAAACCATGAAAGACATAGAAAGTGGGTTTTCTGGTTGGCAAGTTCCCACTCTCATGCTTTGGGGGATGGCTGATCCCTGGTTATCGGCTGATATTCCTGAAAAATTAGCGGCTAACGCTTCTAATATTGAAATGGTGAAGTTAGATGAAGCGAAACATTATCCCCAAGAACACTGGCCCAAAGAAGTTAGCGAAGAAATTGTTACTTTTTTGCGTCGTCAGCTAGTTTGATAGTTAATTAGTAGCTAATAATCCCTAAACTTTTTATCCTGATGTCGGGCAGAATACCCCATTCTTCTACAAGGTGGGGTTAAAATCGCTTCTCATATCTCACCCGAAACTCATTGAAAGCATAATCATAAGACAAACGAACATAACCTTTATCTTCCACTTCATAAATCGTTTCTAGAAAAGGAACAATCCGAAAGTCCGTACTATTTATCGTCTCACTAATAGACGTTTCTACATCATAAATCAGATTTTGAAAGACCATTGGTAGAGCTAATTGAACAATTCCAAATTGAATGAGTTGTTCTGTACTTTGTCCCTGTAAAGCTTCTGCTAAAACAAATAATTGTTCTCCTAATAAACTAACAATTTCCCCTTGAGAACGAGGAGGGCTACTGGTGAGTTTAATCACAGGATTACTTAACAATTGTTGATCCGTATTTCCTTGATTAGCTAATATTTGTAAGCAAGTGCTAACCCTCTCTAAGTCTTCATCCGTGAGTTGAGCAGAGGTACGAATCGGTTCAAGAGGGTTTTGAATTTGACAAATTTGTGATTCATTATTTCCGAGAGTAGGTATTAATTGAGAAAGAGAACCATTGAGAGCTAAATTAATATCAATTCGTTGTACTTT
>JASJDD010000179.1 GCA_030065735.1 Crocosphaera sp. | reverse complement strand
TTTCGGAAACCCACCAGGCGATGTAGACAGGAACGAACCAATTACTAATCACAACCAATGCTGAAACCGAACTCGAAAAACTCTCAATCTCTTCTACCCTAACATAGCCTGGGAAACTTGGGCAGTGTAAACCCCTATATTTTGTAACAAAATGAAATATTAATATTGAGTTAAGGGGTTTTTGGAGACATCCCAGGAGAACAAGTGGATAATTTTTCTTGTTTCTGGGGACGGGTGATTAAATAATCTTTTAACCAGTGACATCCTTGGTTTAAAAGTGAACTTAAACGAGCCAATTCTGATTCAATTGGCCACATTTTTACCGTGCCATCCCTAGCAACTGTTAAGATAGTTTGATTATCGGGGGTAACTTGGAGACTTTCAAGGGATTCTTGATGACCTTTCATCTTTGTATGTAGCTTTCCTTCTCGATCCCATAATCTTACTGTTCCATCTTGAGAAGCGGTAACAAAATACTCTCCATTGGGACTAAACTTAACACGAGAAATGGGAAATAAATCACTTTTTAGTGTAGTAATAAGTTGTCCTTTTGGCTTCCATAATTTGATGGTACTATCTTCAGAAGCGGTTAATAAATGCTGGTCATTTGGGCTAAAATTCAACCAATTAATTGCCTCTTGATGTCCAGAAAAAGATTGTTGTAAATTACCTTGTAAGTCCCATATTTGTGCCGTCCCATCGACGGATGCTGTCGCTATTTTTTGATTATCTTGATTAAAAATCACATGGGTAATGGTATCTTCATGGGCTTTAAATTTTTGAATTAATTGATAAGGTTGGCTTTGTAAATTCCATAACCAAACTTCTCCTGAACGATTAGCAATGGCTAATGTTTGACTATCGGAACTATAATTAATACTATAAATTCGTACATTATTATCCCTTAGTTCTCCCAATAATTGTCCTTGTAAATTCCATAATTTGACAGTGCCATTATTACCGGTTGTTGCGATTATTTTACCATTAGGACTGATACTAATCGCATTAATGCCACTATTATGAGCTTCAAATTCTTGTAGCTTTGTTCCTTGTAAATTCCAAACATAAACCTTCCCACTTTCATCGGCGATTACTAATAGTTTACCATCTTGAGAAAAGTCAGAACTGGTAATATAATTATCGATAGTATTAAACCCGTTTTTCGGTGTCTGTTTCACTGACCACAACTTAACCGTTCCATCACTCGAAGCGGTGGCTAATTCCGTTCCTTGAAGACTCAAGGACACATCATAAATGGGGTCTTGATGACCTTTTAAGACAGTTATTTCTTGTCCCTTTCTACTCCAGAGTCTGGCGGTTCCATCACTAGAACCACTGGCTATCCACTTGCCATTTCGACTAAACACGACACTATTAACTAATTCTTGATGACCTTTTAAGGTTAAGGTCAGATTTCCCTGTTTATCCCAAATTTTAATGGTTCCATCCCTAGCCCCAGCAGCAATTTGTTGACCATCAGGACTAAAACTAATGCTATAAAAAGCTAACTCATTATCCTGTAAGGTTTTGTTTAAATTTCCTTGATTATCCCATAATTTAGCAGTTCCATCCCGTGAAGCTGTGGCAATCTGTTGACCATCTGCACTAAAAGCCACATCATCCACTGATTTAGTATGACCTGTTAACAGCATTAAGGGGTTACCTTGTTTATCCCAAATTCTGGCGGTATTGTCCCGTGAGGTGGTGGCAATGCGTTGACCATCTTGACTAAAGGTAACACTATAAACGGAGGCGGTATGACCTTTGAGGACAGCTAGTTGTTTCCCTTGTAAGTCCCATATTCTCGCCGTATTATCCTGGGCTGCAGTAGCAAGGGTTTGACTATCGGGACTAAAAGCCACCCCATAGATATTGCCTTCGTGGCCAGTTAACATGGCTTTCTGTTGTCCTTGCTGGTTCCATAAACGAACGGTTCCATCACTCGAAGCAGTGGCTATCCATTGACCATCAGGACTAAAGTTGACACTATTAACGGCATCTTGATGGCCGATTAATTTATTTTTTTCTTGGATACGGTTGAGAATTTGTTCTAGGGCTGAAATGGGGCTAGTGGCGGGATAATCTTCTAGAAGTCTTTGATCTTTTACGATATTTTTTAATTTTTGATTCGCTTCCATTGCTGATACTAAACCTTCTAATTGTTCAAATTCAAATTGTCGCCATGCACTATCTCCTATTTGTTCTAATTGGGTTCCCATTTGTGCCTCTTTTTGCTTCTGAAAGGCTATCCAAGCTTGGGTAAAGGCAATGGTAGCTCCTAGGACAGAAAGAGCTAAAATGCCCATACCTAAGCGGATCATTCGTTGGGCTTTTTGATTGGCTTGGGTTAAAATTTCATTAGCTTGTTGTTGAGCTTTTAGATTAATTTCTGCTTCTCGTTTATCTAAGTTTTGACTCTCTGTTAAAAATCTATAATCAAGGTTACTTAAACTTTTATCCATTGCCCAAGTTAGAGCATCTTTGAGAGCTTGTCCTCTTAATAAACGGGAATTATCTTCATAATTAGAATTAACCCAAGCTGTTAACATTTCAGAATAAGGTCTAATTTTTTCTAGTTCTTTTTTAACCCATTCTTCATTAAAAACTGTTTGATAAATTTTATTGTAAGCCACTAATTTACCATTTTTTTTAACCACTAAACCTGACAGTCTTAATTCTGTTTGTTCGGGACTTTCATCACTTTTTAAAAACCCTTGTTGTAAAATTTGTTGATACATTCCTAACAGTCTTCCGGCTCTTTTTTCGTTCCTAAAAATTCGCTCTCGAATGGTTTTTAGGTGAACTGGTTCATCGTGAGATTCCCAATTTTCAAGGATAAATTCTCTGACCATTTTATTCACCCATTCTTTTTCTTTGTTAGGAGGAATAATTTTCGATTGAGTTAAAAGTAAATCACAGACTTTTTGCGTTAAAAAAGGTTGTCCTCCCGTCCAGTCTAAGATTGCCCTAAGAACCCGTTGAGGATGGTCAGTAATCGGCGTTAAACCAGGGGCTAAAGGTTCTATTTCCTCTGAAGTAAACCCCGTTAATTCAATGGGAAAACCAATATTAAAAGGGGTTTGTGTTTTATCTTGAATTAAATCTGTCGGAGTGGCAACTCCAAATAAAGAAAATACCAATCGTTCAAATTTTTGGTTTTCCGCTCTTTGATTATAAAAGAAACGAATGACTGTAAAAAAATCATCGAGAGAAAAATTTAGACTGAGAACTTTATCAATTTCATCAATAAAAATATAAACTTTTTTTCCAGAACAATGAACCAGTAAAACCTCTTCTAAAAACTCACTAAATGTTTGAATTCCTGATAAGTCTTGTCGTTCTTTTAACCAAACTTTCAAGTTAACTTTTCTAACTAAATTAAACCCTAAAAATAATTGGGTAATAATGCCACTATACCATTGTTTTTGACTAATATCACTACCTAAACTGGTAATATCCACAGAAGCGCAACTCATTCCTTGCGCTTGTAGTTGGTGCATTGCTCGCACTCTTAAACTTGATTTTCCCATTTGACGACAGTTAAAAACGTAGCAAAATTTCCCCGCTTTTAACGCCGTTAAAAGGATTTTATCTGCTTGTCTTTCTACATAAGTGGGATGGTCAAATCCTAGACTTCCACCCACTTTATAGCTATAAGATTTTTGAATATTTGCAGTCATTATTAATATTGATTAGTTGTAGAGTGTGAAAATTAAAAAAAGAAATAGCTAACTTGTAATCTGAGTAAGATATGTCTTACTATACTATATAAAAATCTAGACTTCCTAGACAAATAAGAAAGTTCCTCTATAATAAGTTTAGTCAAATTTTCCCAGGTGGGATGATTCTTATATGACAATAACAAAAGCGTCTTCGGTTTCCCAAACAAAATCTTTTCGTCCTCGTCTTTGGTTTGAAAAAATTATGGCGTTGATAGTTTTAGCCAACTATGTATTAGTAATTTTTGATTTAAGTTACATTCCTTTACGAGATTTTTGGTTACAGGGGAGAATTCAGTTGTATATAAAAATTGGTACATTTGAAAGGGAAATTCCTCAACCTCCTTTAAAAATAATACCGAGTTCTCTTTCAACATTAATTACTCAGTATGATATTATCAAAGGAATTGAACCTTATCGAAATACAGCTCAATATTTACAACAAGTTAATAATCTTAATGAAGCCCTAAATCAATCTGTTAATCAACAAATATTCTCTAATTCTAATTCATCAGAAAACAATGAATTTCAAGAAAATATTAATGAAATATTAGCTGATTTACGGGAAGAAAGTTTACAAATGATTGAACAAAACCCGTTCCAGATAGCTAATAAAACAGGAACCTTAGAACGCATTAAAAATAAAATGCGAAATCATGTTTTTGGTACGAAAGAAAGCTCTGCAAGAGAAGCCTTTGAAACCTTTTGGAGTGCTGATAATTTTCAGGAAAATGGTTGGCGAAATGAACTTAATTTTTTTGAGGAAGAAATTGAACCTTTAATCGCTACAAACTATTTTCGTCCTGTAGGAGAAAGTGGTGAGCCTGTTGATAATTTTGGCTTACTTGATACCCCTTTCTTCTTACTATTTTTAGCTGAATTTTTAGCTAGAACATGGTTAATTAGTCGTCGTCATATAGGGGTTAGTTGGTTTGATGCGATGTTATGGCGTTGGTATGATATTTTCTTGCTAATTCCCCTATTTCGTTTCCTGAGAATTATTCCTTTAACTATCCGTTTAGATCAAGCAAAATTAATCAACTTTAAAGCGATTAAAAAACAAGCAAGTCAAGGGTTTGTAGCAGGAATTGCCCAAGATATTACAGAAGTCGTGATTATTCAAGTTGTTAATCAAATTCAAGGAACCATCAAAGATGGAACGATTCGTAACATTTTAGTCCAACAAAATGCTAATCAATATATTGACATAAATGATGTGGATGAAACTTCTGAATTAGTCAAAATTATGGCTAATTTAGTAATTAATAAAGTCATTCCTGAAATCCGTCCCGAAGCAGAAGAATTTTTACGATATAATGTAGACAAAGCTCTAACCCAGACCCCTGCTTATCAAGGCTTAGAAAATGTCCCAGGGGTCAAGATGATGCAGCATCAATTAACAGACAGATTAGTATCTCAACTGTATCAAGGGGTATCCATTGGACTGCAAGGATTATTAATTGAAGACTCGGAATTTGATCGACTCTTAGAAAAGTTGGTAGAGAAGTTTAGTCAATCTTTAGGAAGCGAATTACAAGCAGAACAGAGTATTGAGCAAATTGAATCCTTACTGAATGATTTATTGGAAGAAATTAAAATTAACTATGTTCAAAACCTCTCCCAAGAAAATATTGAGAACATTCTAGAACAAACTCGCGCCCTTCACAAAGAAACAGAGGTGACTCACTATAAATAATTGACAGTTAATGAAACTGATAATAACCCAGTAATCCTAAAGCAAACCCCCCTAAACACAAGATAATTAACATAGACATCACTTGCCATTGGGGATACCCTAGTTTTTGTAATTCCAATTTAGCTAAAATAGCAGCAGATAGTAACAAAAAAAATTGAGCGAACCAAGCAATCCAACGAAGCATTAAAACGATGATAAATGACCATAACAAAACTGCTACAATAGCTTTATTATCTGATTGAAAGCTACTACCAAAAACAATTGTGATGATAGCAACAGGAGCTGCTAAACTAGCAGTAATCAGTAAGACGACTCCTCCAGCTAAAAGATGAAGCAGAACAAAAATGGCCTCGTCTTCTAAAAACCATCCCCAAGCTTCTCCCTGGTTAGCTAACCAATCACTCCAGGTGATAGCAGAAGTACCGACATACCAACCAAAAACACTGTAGGTTAGTACAACAATAACTAAACAAAAAAAAGGAAACCTAATGAACTTTGTCATAGTTTCATTGTAGCTATCTTGCTTGGGTGATGAGAAAAATTTAGATTTTTCTTTAACAAAAAAGACACGATGAACTCGTGTCTTTTCCGTCCACAGCACTACACATTAAAATCAGGACAGTGTTAGCCCATCTTTTAGTGCATGGTGCTATAGTTTCAGGGATGGAATTTTAGCTAACCGCCGAGAAGCCCCGCACTATAAACGAGGGGGATGTATCGAGCCGAAGGTGAGTACCCCCGATATTTTAGTGTCGGGATGAAAGGCGGGTAAAAATTAGGGGTTCGATGCCCCTAATTTTTACAAATAATCTATTCGGGTTTATCCTGTCCTTAAGACGCTCAATCATTTCTCCTGTAAAAACATCCTTACGATATTTGCTAGTTAACACTAGATGAGCTTTTAAATCAGAGACAGACCTACCCGAAGAAACAAAATCTTTGTTCATTGATACCTTCTCAAAATATCGCTAAAATCAGAGTAGCATAATAAGCCTACTCTAATGAAGTCCACCTATCAGTATCGATTACTGCCAACAACAGATCAGAAAATCACCTTAAATCGGTGGTTACGGGCTTGTCGTTTTTGGTTTAATCGGCAATTGGGGGAGCGTTTCAATTGGTGGGAAGAAAATCGCTGTGCTATTAATTCTTGTCCTTTAATCTGTCATCTTCCTGAGTTAAAAGAAAAGCCGAATTACTACTCTCAAAAGAAACAGTTACCTCTTCTCAAAAAAGATGTCGTAACTGTTAGGTGGTCGGGAGAAGAACTGGATTTATCAGAGGTTCCTTCTTTAACCTTGCAGGAAGTTTGTCAACGAGTAGATCAAGCTTTTTCTCGTTACATCTCAGGAGATAGTAAAGGCAAAAGATCGGGAAAACCTCGTTTTAAATCTAGTAACCGATTTCGGTCAATGATATTTGAAGGAGGAGGATTAAGTATTCATTCTTGTTCTGTCGGTGGGAAATATCTCTACTTAAAAACCCCCAAGATAGGGTTAATTAAAGTAAGAATGCACCGATATTTACCTGATGGAGCAATTCTTAAACAAGCTCAAATCATTGAAAAAGCTGATGGTTGGTATGTAAATCTCAGACTTAATGACCCAACTATTCCTAAGTTTAATCCTGAGCAAATCATCCCTTCTTGGGATAATTCTCTTGGTATAGATGCTGTTCTTTATGAAAATGATTATCTAGCTACTTCCGATGGAAATAAATTGCCTTCTCTTAAATCCTTGCGTAAATCTGAAACAAGATTAGCCAAAGTTTCAAGACGTAAGGCTAATAAAAAAAAGGGGAGTAAAGCCAGAATAAAACTAGCTAAAAGAGAAAGTCGAGAACATCAAAGAATTGCTAGAGCCAGGAAAGATCATGCTTATAAGACAGCCAATAAATTGTTAAAAACAGGAAAACAAGTTTTCTTTCATGAACAACTTAATCTTAAGGGATTAAGTCGAAAAAATAAGCCCGTTCAAGATGATACTGGTAAGTATCTCCCGAACGGGCAAAGTGCGCGCAGAGGACTCAATAAGTCTTGGGCTGATGCTGCTTTTGGACAGTTTTTTTCAATCTTTAACTACATAGCTGAAAAAGCTAGAGTTGCTGTGATTGAAGTAAAACCTAACTATACATCCCAACTACTTTGTTATCGTGATGATTTCGTTTTTACTGATTGCAACATCAGAGAATATTGGGATGAAATTGAACAAGTTTTGGTTGATAGGGATATATCAGCAGCTATCAACATAAAACGAGTGGGGCTGGACGAGTTCCCCACTATAAAACGCCGTAAAGGTAAGCCAGTAATAGTTGATTCTAATACTGATCTTATCTCTAAGGAAGTTCTCTCTATCTTTCGGGATTTGGAGAAGCCCGCACCGTACCCTCTTAGGGTCGGTGTCGGGAGTCGTCACGACATGGCCTGAATCATATAATCAAAGTAAGGAGCCGTTTCTGCTGCATCTTCATTATTCAAGAGTCCTAAAGCTGCTTCTTTGAGACAGCGAATGGCCTCAACCATTCCAGGGACAGGAACATTCAGGGAGTTATACATTTCTTTAACCCCAATCAACCCAATTTTTTCAATAGGTTCTTTGCTTCCTGCTAGAACTCCATAGGTAACTAAACGCAAATACCAGCCATAGTCCCGTAAACATTGGTTATACTGCTTTTGACCATAGGCGTTACCCCCAGGAGAGCGAAAATCAGGCCGTTTCTGAAACAATTTTTTCTGGGCTTGATCAACGATTTTTTTCTCGTTTTCAGCAAGGGTTTCAGCTATGCGAACACGCTGTTCCCCTGTACTCAGAAAAGCTTGGATACCCTTGAGTTCACCACTGCTAGGATATCGGAGTTCATCGTCTGCTTTTAGAATAACTTGGCTAACTACACTCATGATGATATCAACAACAATCTTATATCATACTGTAGTTTATCTTGAAAACGAGGACAAAATACAGGGATATGATCAAACTGTTATGAGTTTGTATTAAGAGTCAACTGGAGATTCATTATAATCCCCTCCTGACCCATATTTCCAGGAATCTAACCAACGATGATAATAATATTGTTGTTGGGGGGACAAGTTGGCTGTCAGAGGTTTAACCCATTTTCCAACAGGATATAATCCACTATAGACAGCTAAATTAAAGTAGTGTACTGTCCAATTTAGTAGGGGTTGCATACCTACTTGCGGTAAGATAGGCAACACTAATTTAGGATTCACTAAAGGTAAAGTTTTCATTAAAGCAGGGAACTGAACCACATCTTGTAAAAAGGGTTTTAAAACCTCATCTCCCAGGTCATCCATAACTTGAAAAACCCCACTCATTAAATCATTAATTTGGTTAGGAGAAACCTTTTTATTAACCCCAACACTCATGGTTTTTTGGAATAACCAAGTTACAGATATATTTGGTTGATAAGGTTGTAATAAAGATAAAGAATTTTTATCTAAAACATCAATTTTTAATGCTTCGTCTATCCCTACAGTTAAACGTTTTAAATGACGAACCATTGCTCCAAACCCACCAAAACTGACAGGAGATTGACCACCAGCACTATCTCCAATGGGTAAAATTCTATCCCAAGACATCTTTAAAGGACTGTTTTTATAAGCAGGAAAAAATCCAAATAAAAACCGTTGGAATTGTAATTTATCTAATTCTATGTTTTGGTATTCTGGGAGTAATCTTAGATATTCTTCCATGAAAAATTCTAAACTAAAACGCTCAGGAACAGCATCGACATAAGTAAATAAATAAGTTGTCCTTCCGTCCCTTGCTGGAAACGCTTCCCAAAAGTATTGACAGTGATTTAAAATCGGCGTAAATGAGGTAATTAAATCTCCTGTATCGTTATTAGTATAGCCTTTAGCACAACTACCAACAACTAAACAAATTCCATCAGGTTTATCTCCTTTTCTTACTTGTTGAACAATGGGAGAAAAATGCCCCATTCCATCGATCACTAAGCGAGATTTTAAGACAGTATTACCAGCCTTGACTAACACTCCATTATCATAAATCACTCCTGAGTTAAATGGGGTATTTTCTAATAATTTTCCTCCCGCTTCTAGAAATTTCTCCTTCAGGGTTTCTAGTAAAAAAACAGGATCAATCCCAATGTTTAAAACGTCTTCAACCCATAATTCATATCCCTTATGAAAACTCACTCTTCCTGGATTATACTCTGTTGCGATCGCCTGTTCTAATTCTCTAGTTGATAATAAATTAAGTTCTACAAAGGTATTGAGTTCTTGACGGGAAATATTCCATTCTTGTTCTCTTCCTTTTAATTTTCCTTTTTCGACAAGAATAACCCTATTTCCTTGTTTTTGTAGGGTTGTAGCGATTAAAATGCCTAAAGTTCCTCCACAAATAATAATATCTGCATCAAAGTCACTTAAGGATTCATTGGTTTCAGTAATAACGGTTGAAGTTGTTACTTGATTATGTCGTAAAGCTTGCCAACGACTATCAGCAAATTGCAATCCTTTACGAGTATTTTCTGGTAAATAGGAAAGGTTTGAGCTTAGGTTCATAAAAAGCTTAACTTAAATATAGATGTGATATTATTTTTACTATAACCTCAATTAAAATATTTTTCAAGGTAAGCTATAATTTGTTGGTGAATTTTTTCGATGTTATTTTTAGCATCTATTTTGAGTATTTGACCATTATAAGATTGAAAAATTTCTTGGTAATTCTCTTTAACTTGCTCTAATTTTTCTTGAGTTTCATAAACTTCTTGATAGAGGGCATTTTTAAGACGAGATAAGGCAATATCTAAAGGAATGTCTAAATAAATCACTAAATCTGGATTAGGAAAGTGTTTATTTAATCCATAAACAAAGTTAAACTCTTCTTGATTATTAGAATTATAAGCCAAAGATGAAAAATAGTAACGAGTAGCAATCACATGATAGTGATCTTGTTTAATTAATTTATAAACTCCATCTACTTCATTGTATAAATGATAATGTCTATCTGCAGCAAATAAATAGGCCATTTGTTGATCAAATTTGGCTTTATCTTTAATCATAAAGACTTGATTTTGCATCGCTTTTCTAATCAACTTACCAATGACTCCTTCTGTGGGTTCAGAACTAATAATTGCGGAGTCTCCTTGGTTAATTAAATAGCGTTTTAATAGTTCTGCTTGGGTTGTTTTTCCTGCTTTATCAATTCCTTCTAAAACAATAAATAAAGGCTGCATTCTTTTTTGACTCTAAACTAACTCTATTTTACTATACAAAAAAACAAACACCTTCAGTTCTATTAAAGATGTTTGTTTTCTTGAAATTCATACAAAATTATTTAATGAACACCAAAACCATCCCCACTAAAGAACCAATTAATAAAATTAAACTACTTAACGAACTAATAGCAAAACCGATCATTCTTTTTTCCGCAGCTTGATAGTATCCAAGAGCATATAAAATACGACCAATTATCCAAAATCCTCCAATAGCTGATCCCCAAATTGGGTTAATATAGAAACAGAATAACCATAACAAAGGCAGAAAAAATACCATCTGTTCTAAGGTATTTTGTTGAACTCTTAACGCCCTTTCAAAGTTAGGATCTCCTGTGGTTGCAGGAGGAATTACGTTATATTTAGACCGATTACGACCGACATTTAGGGTAATCAGAAAATAGACCACTAAGGCCATAACTGTTACTAAGCTAGGATAAATTTCCATCATGTTCTAGTCATTAATGAACTTCAAACTATGTTAGCATATTTTTTGATCATGAATCAATTTTGTGCTTTACTAATAGTTAGTTTTTCTAATATCGTTTATTCAAAAAAACGACTTCAGGCAGATTTATTAATAATGACAGCTTATCCCGACCCTAACACAATTTACCCGTTAAAAGACTACCAACGTCTTTGTTTTCTCAAGAATATCATTAAAAATCCCAATATTATTGTCGGGGACTTTACTTATTATGATGACATAGAGAATCCTCATAATTTTGAAAAAAATGTGCTATATCATTTTGATTTTATTGGCGATAAATTAATTATCGGAAAATTTTGTGCCATTGCCAGTGATGTAAAATTTGTCATGAATGGTAGCAATCATCCCCTAAATTATTTTACGACTTATCCCTTTTCTATTTTTGGTCATAGTTGGGAAAACACCATGTCCGTTGCAGGAACATCCAAAGGAGATACGATTATTGGTAATGATGTTTGGTTAGGTTATAATGCTTTAATTATGCCCGGTGTTAACATTGGGAATGGCGCAATCATTGCTACAAATTCAGTGGTGACAAAAGATGTTGAACCTTATAGGATTGTTGGGGGAAATCCAGCTAAATTAATTAGAAAACGGTTTGCAGATGAAGTGATTGATTTATTATTACACTTGCAATGGTGGAACTGGTCAATAGAAAAAATTACTAACAATATTTCTATTTTAT
This sequence comes from Crocosphaera sp., assembly GCA_030065735.1. GTDB lineage: Bacteria > Cyanobacteriota > Cyanobacteriia > Cyanobacteriales > Microcystaceae > Crocosphaera. Next base: position 719 of record JASJDD010000179.1, on the reverse strand, counting down.
GTAGCAATAATATAGAAGATTTAAAAAAATTGAAAAATCATCAAACATAAAAGTTATGAGAAAAGTGACTAAATCAGATCCAATAAATATTCGTCTTGTTCAAACAGAAGACATTGAAACACTTTTTAACATTAGAATCCGTGTTAAAGAAAACTATCAATCTCGTGAAGAAATTGCAGCCCTTGGCATTACACCAGTATCAGTGGCTAAAATGTTGCAGATAGATTGTTGTGCTTGGATCGCTGAAATTGAAGGTCAACCCGTAGGGTTTTCTATTGCTAATCTAACCGAAAAAACAATTTTTGGTATTTTTGTCTTACCTGAGTTTGAAAATAAAGGAATAGGTCGTGCTTTAATGGATACAACAGAAGATTGGTTCAAAAACAAAGGGATTAAAGAAATTTGGCTATTAACAGGAAATGATCCGAGTTTAAGAGCTTACGGTTTTTATCTTCACCTTGGTTGGACTCCCGTTGGCGTTGAATCAGAGGGGGTGATGAAAGGTGAAATGAAATTTGTGAGAAATTTATAATCACTAATGAGGATCATAAAAACCATCCAAAATAGTGTTTTGTTTACAATAGTTTGTTAAAGTAACTACTAAGCCTATCACTCAACCATTACCCACAAACAAGCGAAACTAACGATCTATGCCAGGTGACTACTACGATATTCTTGGGGTTGACCGTAACGCCAGTAAAGAAGACTTAAAAAAAGCT
>JASJDD010000178.1 GCA_030065735.1 Crocosphaera sp. | reverse complement strand
ATTATTGTGATTGCTGCGGACGATGATATCATGCCGCAGACCAAAGAGGCCATTAGTCATACACCATCAACAGAAGGGTGAGAAAAAAAGTTGAGATTAAAATGGGCGTATTCACGATCTTAATTATGAAAACCTTAAATTGTTAAATTACTTACGTTAATCCTAGCATTGCTTTTATCAGTTATCAGTTATCAGTTATCAGTTATCAGCAATCCCCTGCTCCCCCTGCTCCCCCTGCTCCCTCTGCTCACTCCAATAGACAGTATATTATTAAAACAGACTTGATATTATGTCCCCCCCCAGGGGAAGGTATTTTATACTATGGATTAGGGGGAGTTTAGCAAATATCCACCCTATACTTGCTTTCGTCTTAAACTATCGTTGAGGTAACAAATATGGTTGCAACGCCAGATAAACAACACATTCATTCTGTTGAGGGAACCGATAAAAGCGATCGCGTAGCGGTTTTATTGATGGGTTATGGTGAAGTTGAAAGTTATGAAGATTTTGCTAATTATAATGAACAAGCTTTAAATTTATTGACGGCAAAATTTGCGCCGGTTCCCACTTGGATCTATCCTCCTTTAGCTAAATTATTGGCTATTTTTGACCTCCATGAATGGCAACATCAACACGATCATTTTATTTCCCCTCATAATCATATTTTTGAGCATCAACGAGCTTCTATTGAGAAGAAATTACAGGAAAAATGGAGCGATCGCGTTAAAGTTTTTAAAGCATTTAACTTCTGTAAACCGTTTTTACCTGAACAAGTTTTAACAGAGATTAAAGCCCAAGGATTTGAGAAAATATTAATCTATCCTTTGTTAGTGGTTGACTCTATTTTTACCAGTGGTATTGCTGTTGAACAGGTTAATAATGCTTTAGAATCGTTAACCGAAGGGAATAAACATTGGTTAAAAGGATTGCGTTATATTCCCTCTTTTTATAACGAACCAGCTTACTTAGATTTAATGGCCAAATTAGTAGAAGAAAAAATCAAGAAAGATTTAGCCGATAAATATCTTCCTTCTCAAATTGGTATCATTTTATTGAATCATGGTTGTCCCCACGAAGCGAAAGGGTTTACATCAGGAATTGATGAAAGTCAGATATTATATGAATTAGTCAGAGAAAGATTAATTCATCGTTATCCTCTGATTTCTGTGGGTTGGTTAAATCATCAAACTCCTTTGATTAAATGGACTCAACCGAATGCAGAATTAGCTGCAAAAAATCTCATGGAATTAGGGGCAAAAGCTATTATATTTATGCCCATTGGTTTTGCGACAGAAAACCATGAAACTCTCTTAGATGTGGAACACATTATCCATCATTTACATAAGAAATATTCCGATGTTACTTATGTACAAATGCCTTGTGTTAATGATGAGCCTGAATTTTGTGAAATGGCTGCACAATGGGCAGATTCACACATTGCAGACTTATTATCAGCAGAAGCTTTAACGGTTAATCCTACGTTAGCAGTGGGAAATTTAGATGTTAACCATCATCATCATGATCATGGGAATGGACATCATCATCATCATCATTAATTGATGTTAAAAATAGGGGTAAACTCTTGAGATTTACTCCTATTTTTCAGTTATCAGTCATCAGTTATTTGTTTCCAAGGAATATGAGAATTTTGCTCCCGAAAATCTAAGGATAATTTTTGAACAGCCTCTCCAATAATAGTAAGATTTTAACTTAATTATCATTGACATCATTCAATTGGAAATCAAACAATGGATACCCAAACGACCTATCGAGAAATAATCAAACAAGTTATCTTAAAACCAGAAATATTATTCCATAAATCATGATTCCCAAAAAAGGAGGAAAAACCGTCAAAATAACTTACCTCAAACAAATTGTAAAACTTCTAGAATTAGAACCATAAAAACAATGAATACTATTCCAACTCTCAAAACCCTAGAAGACTATCTAACCCTTAAGAATCCTATTACTTTTTATCCTGAAGAAGAAGGAGGTTATACGGTTCAACTGAAAAAACTGATGACTGATAACTGAAAAAACAAGAAATATTTATAACCCTGTGAAACGCTTATAGGTTATAGTCTAGAGAGAAGAGAAGGGAGTTCCCCCCTAAAACCCATATCCCACCGAACCCCTAACCCACTCATAACACCCCCAGCCCACCCCACCGGCAGGTGTCCCCGTAGAGCATCTGTATTAAAAGTGAAATCAGAGTAAGATAACCAGTTTCCATTTTTTCGCCAACCTACACGATCACCTAGTTTCTCATAAACTTTATAATCATACTTACCTATTTTCCCTCCACAGTCAAGCCAAATTTGCTTTTGAACACTAAAACCAAAATGACCATTGCTATAATCAACCCAGAGTTGATCGATGGTGCGTAATTGGTTCACTGGGAAGTTTTGAATATCCTCTATATCTAAATAACCTTTTTTTGTACAATTAGCAACCTCTAACATTACTTGATAAGTTTCTCTATCTGCTTCTTTCCATTGTTGAGAAGCTAAGAGGTAGGTTAATTTAGAATAAAGACTAGGAATTGAAAATCTTACCAAACGAATACCATTATCAGCTAACCAACTATCATTATTTACGGGATATTTTTCTCTTTCTTCTCGTCTCGGTAAACGATAATAATAATAGAGATTATCAGGAAACTCAAAATATTTGGTTAACCAAGCACAAAATAAATTAGCATTTTCCCAGTTTATATTAGTTATCGGTTTTTCTGCATCTCCAGCAGAAAAATGTCCATTATTCCAAGTATCAGGATATTTTTTGATGTTTTCATTTTGCCAGTTCCAATTATTGACAAATAGTTGATATTCAGCACAAGTGATATATTTTCTATCTATCTCTAAATTATCATCGATTCTCACTAATTTACTTAATCGTCTGCTTAATTGAACTTTAGCGGCTAATTCAAACTCATCCTTATTCTCAGAGTTTAATCCTTTTTTGATTCGTTGATATAACCTTTCTTTAACTTGTACCTTAACACTTAATCCTTCATCACAACAGTCCAAAGCTAATTTTAAGGCAGTTACATCAGGATTTTGCAAAGCAGTATCAATCAAATTAGTTGCATCTGTTTGAGCAGCATATAGACGTATGGTTTCTTCCCACCAAGAATTATTGATATTATTGATTAAAATGTCTTCTTTATTTGATTCTTTAATTTCCACTGCTGTTAAATATTCCTGAAAACTTTTGTGAGTAAATTCATAGATATTATTTTCTCTTTCTACTAATAAACCGCTCCTTTTTTCTACATTTTCAATAAATGCGTTAGGTTTAAACTTACTTCCTGCAACATCTTTTAACTTATCGTTAATTAATTCACTGCCTAACTCTAAACTAAATTCACGAGTTTCTTTTTCTGCTGTTAATCTTAAAGCTAATTTTTGCAATACTACTTTTTGTTGTTCAGGCGTTAAATTAATGTAAATTCCTTTTGCTTCATCTCTTCTTCCTAATAAAACATCACAAATTTCTGCATATAATTCAACTCTTCTTCCAGGTAAAGCCCCGCGATAACAGTGTACAGTTGCAATCATTGTTAATAATAAAGGATTAACTGCTAATGATGCTAAAGTATTATTATTTTTGATTCGATTTATTAGATCATCTGCTTGATCTTTTGCCTCTTGTCTAACCCCTGGATCATCTTTTCCTACCCGACTCATAATCTCTCTTTGTAGATACCAGTTATTAATAAACTTCTCTACTTGAATTAGATTAAATAACTTTACATCTAAAATTGTATTAATATTGTCCACAGGAGCAACATGATAACCAAAGGGACGAGACGTAACAATAAAACGAGCTTTTTGATACTCATTAATTTGTTCATTTACCCATTTACTGACTGCTTTTCTTTGTCTATCATCTGCTACTTCATCTAACCCGTCAAACATGATTAAACAATCTTTTTGATGCAAAAAATCTTTAAACACTCCTTTGGGTGGATTCAATTTTTTAACAGATTTTAGCTTTTCAATAACTTCTGGTAATGTTACTGTATTAACTACGTATTGATTAGTTTCAGAATCTTTTTTAGTAATCATATCTCTCACATCCCGTAAATATATTAAAATAGGAAATAATTTAGGTGCTTGGCGATGTTGACGACGGTGACGGTTTTGAGCATAAGTTAAAGTTAAATCTTTTAATAATGTTGTTTTTCCTGATCCTGGTTTACCAATAATAGCAATTTTTCTAAACTGATAAATATCCTTACTTTCTACTAAAAAATCCCAAATTGTTGTTTCTTTTCCACCATCTTGCCTTTTGATAATATCAGGAGAAATATTTTGTAAACTTTCAGGAGAAACCCGTAAAGGAACAAATATTTTTTCAAGTTTAAATATAAATGCTCCTTTTGTTTTCAACCCATAAGTTTTATAATCTCGACAATCATAAATTAACTGTTGATAATACTTACCTTCAAACTTTGAGGTTAACCTCCACCAAATTCTTAGAACAAAATCATTTAAACTCTCTACCACCCAAGTCGCCAAGGGATCAACTTTTTCTTCTAATTTCTCTTCAATTTTATCTAAGATAGTATTGAATAAATCAGACAACCACTTAGCAGCAATAGCTAAAAGTGTAATCCCAATAGAAGCTGATGCAGTTATAATAGCTGAAAAAGGTTGTCCTGTTTTGAATAAAATAATAGTTGCTGGTATTCCTAATCCACCTAGAGGATAACCTAACCATTGCATCCATTGTTCAATTCTTTCTTGTCTTGCTTGACGACGTTGAAGAGGGTTTTTGGGGGTTTGATTATTACTCATTTTAATAACATGAAATCAGAGATACATAGTAACACAGCCTTCTAGACTGTCACAAGCAAGACTTATGCTTAGATTGTTGAAGTATGCTTGTGTTACAGTCGAGTTTAACTTTGTAATTCTTGTAATTGATTTAAGACTTTTTCTGCATGATTTTTGACCCTAACCTTTAACCAAAGATAAGCAATTTTTCTCTCTGGATTAATTATAAAAGTAGAGCGAATAATTCCCATATATTCCTTACCCATAAACTTCTTTAACCCCCAAACCCCATAAGTTTCAGCAACTTTATGATCTGGATCACAAAGTAATTCTATAGATAAATTATACTTGTCAATGAACTTACAATGAGACTTTTCTGGGTCGGGACTTATACCGATAATTTTGGCAGAAAGTTTCTCAAATTCTGGGGTTAATTTCGTAAAGTCTTGTGCTTCCGTTGTACAACCTGGTGTATTATCTTTTGGATAGAAATATAACACTAACCACTGTCCTAACATATCTTCTAACTTAATCATTTCACCCTTGGAATTATTAAGGGTAAAATGAGGCGCATTTTGTCCAATTTCCAATAAATTACTCATAATGAATTTCCAAAGTAAAAGCTAAGGGTACAAAGTAGTTCTTGTCAACAACTAACAAGTGAAAAAACTGATAACTGATGACTGATGACTGATAACTGAAATAACTTTCCGTAATTTTACCCCTGACAGATTCTCCTACTCTTCGTTATTTTAGAAATAAATAAGGAGATTGACAATATGATCGATTTAATTATACCTAGTGTCATTGGTTTGGGGTTAGGTGGTTGTTTGGGTAATGATTTAGCAAAAAAAGGAATCACCGCAGAAAATGCTTTAGAAAAACATCAAAAAACTGCAAGGATAGTTTTTATTAGTTTAGCCGGTATTTTAACTTTATTAATTATTATCGATCGCTCAAACATATCCTATTATCTTCCTCCTCTTTTTCCTCATATTATTTCCTTGTATATACAAGCAGTTTTTGATAATGTCTTATTATGCTTTGGTTTTTTCATTTTTGGACTCTTATTTCTGTTAGAATTATCAGGATGGTCATCGACTAAGCGACGAAATCAATTATTACTGGGATTAGGAGTAATTAGTTTCTGTTTATCATTATTATTTTATTGGTTTTCTCCTATTGTTAATGATGTGGGAGAATTAAAGATCGTTGATGGAGTTATTATACAGTCAACCACTGTAACTTGTGCGCCGGCGAGTATTGCAACCTTAGCAAGACTAAGCGGGAAACATCCAGAAATTGATGAAAAAAAAGTAACAAAACTAACTAAAACCAATCGTTTAGGTACAAATACATTAGCAGAAATTGCAGCAATGGAAAAGTTAGGATTAAACCCAGAATATCATCATGATTTAACCTTAGAAGACTTAATTAATCGTCAGCAACTGGCTTTACTTCATGTTAAACAACGGTGGTTAAGTCAACAGTTTCCCCATGCAGTTGTTTTGATGGATATTGATACCGAAAATGAACAATTAATCTTAGGAAATCCTCTTTTTGGCACAGAAGCTAAACCCTTCAGTGAATTGAAAGATTACTGGTTTGGTGAGGCAATTTTTATCAGTTAAGATTAGTAAATAAGTGGTTATCAATAAACGTAAGATGGGCAATGTTAATAAAAAAGCGATAAACTCTATCTAGAAACGATTTCAGACATTGCCCACCCCACAGCTTAAACATTGATTATAATATAGAAATTAAGATAGGTACTAAATGAAGAATGAATCAAGATTTTATTTTAACAGAAGTCATTTTAAGTCATAATCATCAATCTTTGGGAAAACTTAAATTAGATTGGAATCCCAAAAAAGGGACTTATTTAGAGTTAGAAGGGGAGACATATAGTATCTTAGAATATCATCATCATTATCAATATAAGGTAGGTGGTTATCAATTAACAAAGACTTCTCTTTATGTACAAAAAATATTAGATATTCAAGAAAAAAGTTTAGTTAATGGTCGTTGGATTTTAGGAGATATTAATTGTCGTTTTAATGCTAATTCAGAGATAGTTACTTGTGCAGTTAATCCTCAAGGGTATTGTAAAAATTGTCAGTTTTTTGAACCAAAAGAAGACACATCAGTTCATACTTAGCCTAAAACTTCTCCTACTTTTAAATGGGTTCCATTGACTAAATCCCAACCTGACTGGGGACGTTTTCCAGATCGTTGAATTTCTGAGAGTAATACTAAGCCATTTTGGGTTTGAATAATCGGCCCGAATTTTTTAATTATACTAATAACTTCTCCAGGTTTTCCCGTAGTCTTATCTAAGGATTCGAGCTGATTTGTTAACCCTTGATAGGTTTCATCTAATGCTTGTAGATAATCATCACCAATAGGAATAGTCGCTATGATTTTTAATTTATCCTCTCGAAAAGATGTAAAACAGTTAGGATAAAATCCTCTAACTTGATTATGGATAGCGATCGCTGATGTATTCCAATTAATGATAAAATCATCTTTATTAATTAAAGAAGCATAAGTAGCATCCTCATCATTTTGGGGAATAGGTTTAATTTCATTTATTTCTAATTTTTCTAAGGTTTCAATTAATAAATTAGCCCCTTGATTCGCTAATTTTTTTGCAATTTCATAGGCATTATCAAATAAATTAATATTAGTATAATCCTTTAATAACATATCTCCCGTGTCCATTCCTTCATCCATTAACATAGTGGTAATTCCTGTTTTGCGATCGCCGTTATAAAGACACCATTGAATGGGCGCAGCCCCACGATATTGAGGTAAAATAGAACCATGAACATTAATACATCCCAATTTCGGCATTTGTAAAATTTCTAATGATAAAATCTGTCCATAAGCCACAACTACAAACACATCAGCTTGACTATTTTTCAGCTGAGAAAGTGTATCTTGATCTTTTTTGATTCTTTTAGGTTGCCAAATAGGAATATTATGATTTAACGCTACTTTTTTAACGGCTGAGGGAATTAATTGTTTACCTCTTCCTCTTCTTTTATCTGGTTGTGTCACCACTCCAATCACATTAAATTGAGGATGAGCTAATAATTTTTGTAACGTCGGTACAGCAAATTGAGGGGTTCCAAAAAAGATAACTTGCATAATAATTTTAATAGATAACAATCCTATTTTAATGTAAACTGGTTATTCTTTAACCCACTTTTTCAATTAATTCAGAAATATAGATAAAACTTTCGTTGATAATTGCTAAAATAAGTAAAGTGTAATCATTAAGGATAAATAAAACTATGACCCAAACTTGCCAACAGCAAGCTATCATCGCCCAAGATGTAGAAAAATGGTATGACAATAACTTTCATGTTTTACAGGGGGTTAGTCTTACTGTAACTCAAGGGGAAGTTGTTGTTATTATGGGTCCATCGGGTTCAGGAAAATCAACCTTTATTCGTACGTTTAACGCCTTAGAACCCTATCAAAAAGGTAATATTATTATTGATGGAATTCAACTATCCCATGACCTAAAAAATATTGAAGCTATTAGACGAGAAGTGGGAATGGTATTCCAACAATTTAATTTATTTCCTCATTTAACTGTGCTTAATAATGTTACTTTAGCTCCGATTTGGGTACGAAATTGGAAAAAAGAAAAAGCAGAAGCGAAAGCAATGCAACTATTAGAAAAAGTGGGTATTTTGGAACAGGCACACAAATATCCGGGTCAATTATCCGGGGGGCAACAGCAACGGGTGGCCATTGCCCGCGCATTAGCGATGGAACCGAAAATTATGTTGTTTGATGAACCGACTTCGGCTCTTGATCCTGAGATGATCAAAGAAGTCTTAGATACCATGCGTAGTTTAGCAGATGGAGGAATGACCATGGTATGTGTCACCCATGAGGTAGGTTTTGCACGAGAAGTTGCCGATAGAGTTGTCTTTATGGACGGAGGAAAAATAGTAGAAATAGCCACCCCTGAAGACTTTTTTAATAACCCACAAGAAGAAAGAAGTCAGAAATTTTTATCACAAATTTTGTAAACAAATTCAAGTATACAATGATGATCACTGAACCGATAATTTTAAACCTAAAAAATCTTGCTCTCAGCGATGAACAATTTTATCAACTTTGCCAAGTAAACGATCAATGGCGACTGGAAGAAACCGGTCAAGGAGAGTTAATAATTATGCCCCCCGTTGGAGCTATTACTGGTAACAGAGAATCTGAGTTTAATGCAGATGTTGTTATTTGGAATCGTCAAACTAAGCTAGGAAAAGTGTTTAGTTCTTCCACTGTTTTTATCTTACCCAATGGAGGTAAACGTTCTCCTGATGTAGCTTGGATGGCTAATGAAAGATGGGATAGTTTAACTTTAGAAGAAAAAGAAAAATTTGCCCCAATTTGTCCTGATTTTGTGATAGAATTACGGTCAATAACTGACTCTTTAAGTCAACTACAAACCAAGATGCAAGAGTATCTTCGTAGCGGTTTAAAGTTAGGTTGGTTAATTGATCCGCAAAGTCAACAAGTAGAAATTTATCGTCAAAATGAACCGATAGAAATTGTGTTATTACCGACTAATTTATCAGGAGAAGATGTCTTACCTGGATTTGATTTAGAATTAGCTAAATTTTGAATATGTCAAATTCAGACAACTTATCACTTACGAAAACTAGATATAAAAATTATAGAATTGTGCGAATCATGTCTTTGACTCTACCTATTCCTTTAAAACACATAATTAAAGATTTAGAAGTTTAGTTAATTCAGGCTTTAAACTTATCTAAAATCGCTTTTTCGGTCGATAATTAGCCACTGATTCTACTAAACCCAAGGCAATAAAATTAGTTAATAAAGCCGAACGCCCATAACTTAACCAAGGTAAAGGAATACCAGTAATGGGTGCTAATCCAACCGTCATACAGATGTTAACAATAACCTGAAACGAAATCATTGATAACATTCCAATGGCTAATAATGAGCCAAAATTATCATTTGCTTGACAAGCAATAATAACTAAGCGAAAACAAATTAACCAAAAAGCAACTAAAACAGCAATAGAACCGATAAACCCAAACTCCTCACCAACAGCCGAAAAAATAAAGTCCGTATGTTGTTCAGGGATAAAATTTAACTGAGTTTGTGTTCCTTCAAACAGTCCCCGTCCCCATAATTCACCGGAACCAATAGCAATCTGAGATTGAATTAATTGATAACCCCCACCTAAAGGATTTTTTTCAGGTTCTAAAAACAGCGTTAAACGATCTTTTTGATAATCTTTTAGTAGTCCCCAAAAAATACCACTCAGTTTCCCTGCTCCAAAATTCATAGCCATTGCACCTATGGTAGAAACAAAGCGCAACGGTAAAGTAAACCAAGCCACTAACCCCATTAATACAGCCCAAACGATCCACCCAGGAAACAGCACATTGAATAAAATAGCTGAAACAATGGGCGAAACCATCAAAATTAACCATCCGGGGGACATATTTGCCCAGTAAAGCATCCCCAAGGTGATCGCCCCAAACACTAACCCCGTTCCTAAGTCGGGTTGTAACATAATTAACACCCAAGGAACGGCCGTTATCCCTAAAATACGCAACACTGAGGGAATAGTTTGGCCATCCCTTTCGTGTAATAGGGCTGCTAAAGTTATAATCAAGCCAACTTTGGCAAATTCTGAGGGCTGAATATTAAACCCGGCAATTTCTATCCAACTTTGGGCCCCATTGGCTGCTACCCCAATAGCAATCACGGCAATTAAGGATATGTTAGTGATAGCATAGGTTATCCAGTGCCACTGCCTTAAATTTTCGTAACGAAAACGGGCTACAAATAAAGCGATCGCCACTCCCAAACCCCCAAATATCCAATGTTGCCACCAAGTAACAGAGGTTTCATGGAGTTCCGTACTACGAATCATCACTCCTCCTACACTGGTTAAACCCACCACCAAGATTAATAATAACCAGTCAACTTGGGGTAAAGACGATAACCAGAGGGGAAGCAATCGCTTACGACTTCCTCGGTAAGAGTATTTGGTAGCCCGTAACATCATAATGGGGAACATTCCTCACAAAACTCTCTGTTTGATATCTTAGGAGTGAAGTCAAGCAAAAGACAAGAATCTTAATCTTTAGATCAATTCTCAATTGAATTCTAAGATTTATGCTTAATTGCTCAGTGATCACTGCTATGCTAGGGCGGCCACGGACACTTTCCCCGCAATATTTTGAGCAATGGCTGTTAACGCTTGAGCAGAAGCCGACTCTGGGGCTGACATAACAATGGGAACCCCTTTATCTCCCCCTTCTCTAAGAGCGATTTCCAAAGGGATACAGCCCAATAGAGGCACTTGTAACTCTTTTGAGGCTTTTTCCCCTCCACCGGAACCAAACAAGTCATAACTTCGTTCTGGTGCGTCTGGGGGGATAAAATAACTCATATTCTCCACGATCCCTAACACATTAACCCCTAGTTGTTCAAACATTTTCAACCCACGACGAGCATCTAATAATGAAACGGTTTGGGGAGTGGTGACAATAACAGCACCAGCCAGGGGAACCGCTTGAGCCATAGTTAATTGAGCATCTCCGGTGCCTGGGGGCATATCTACCACTAAATAGTCTAACTCTCCCCAGTTGACTTGGTAGAGAAATTGACGAATAATGCCATTGAGCATTGGACCGCGCCAGATTACCGGTTGATCAGGATCGATTAAAAAGCCCATAGATACCATCTTGACCCCATAATTAAAGGCGGGTTGGAGAATATCTCCTGCTTCATTTTTTTCGACTTGCACCTCCGTATTTTCCAGTCCTAACATGGTGGGGGCGTTAGGTCCGTAAATGTCAGCATCCAGTAAGCCAACTTTTGCTCCGGTTTGAGCTAAAGCTACGGCAATATTCACCGCAACGGTGCTTTTGCCGACCCCTCCTTTACCACTAGAAACAGCAATAATGTTTTTTGTTCCTGCTACAGACTGCTGGTTAGGGAGGGCTTTTTGTTGGGGGGTTTCTGCGGTGACTTCTACTTCTACCGTTTCTACCCCTGGTAAGGTTTGAACTGCTTTTTTACAGTCTTCAACAATAAATTCTCGTAAGGGACAAGCCGGAGTGGTTAATACTAGGGTAAAGCTAACGTTACCGCCTTCTACAGCAACGTTACGAATCATATTTAGTTCTACTAAACTTTTTTGTAGTTCTGGGTCTTGAACGGGTCGTAATACGTCTAAAATTGATTGAGTATCGAGCATTGTATTTTATGGGTTCTCCTATTGAAGCAGCCCTAACGGTTGCTCCCATTGCTTATGTAATTAATCTTAACGGTTTTGGGATCACTTCAAGAATTCAGTATGTTCCATATATTATTAAGTTCTTTTTGTCAAGGTTATAAGTTTACAAACTTTACGTATATTAGTACATTAGTTCAAAAAAGTTTCTCTAATCTAGATTATTTTGTTAAAAAGGTTATCATTTCTTGATGTATAGAACGAAAAAATGATACTTCTAGGAACTAAAATGTCAAGTTGACAAACATCCTATAGATTTTCATCGTTAAGATCATACCTCAAAGCCAGTAAATTCGTCAACTATTGATAATTATTGTCACACATTACGAACTGTAAACTGAGCGAAAATTTTAAATGATTAATCTATTTAGGGTTTGCTGAATAAGGCTATAACAGTCAATCCATAAAGGTTACAGACCGATCTAGCTCCCGAAAAGTGCAACAAAAAAGCAGCCAAACACCCCCAAAAAGCCCTAAAATTGGTAAAAGTCTCTTGCACCTGGT
>JASJDD010000177.1 GCA_030065735.1 Crocosphaera sp. | reverse complement strand
CCAATGTGTTCTAGATAAGTGGCGAAAGCTCGCATAAGCGAGAATAACCAGGAATGCCCTATCGTGAGTTAGGGAGGTTCCCCGCACAAAACGTAGTGGCGTGCGTGGGAGGATGTCACTATTATACAGATACGGGAGAATCATGTTCTGAAGATACTATAAATGTCTAACTAAGGCATCTCCCACTATTTTCGCCTCCTCATCTGTCATCCCCGAAGTCAACGGGGGACAAATATGACGGGGACACCAGTATTCTGCGTTAGGGAAACTTTCACCCTTGCAAACCCCTTCAAAAACCGGTTGTAAATGACAAGGTATTTCATAAACCGTTCCCCCTAAAAAGATATCCTCTTCTGCTAATGCTGCTTTTACCTCTTTAGCAGTTTTTCCTTCTGGGAGAAGTATCATTAACTTATACTGAGAAGCATGATCCATGTGATCCGTTGAAACAAACTTGATCCCGGCTTCTCGCAAAGGTGCCGTAATCAACTCATAACACCGTTGTCGCCGTGCTATCATTTGGGGTAACTTAGCTAGTTGAATGCGTCCTAAAACCGCGTGAACTTCGCTGATACGGGTACTATTACCAAAGTCTGTATGTAACCCTCCAAAGTCCATTCCTCGCTTTCCTTGATTTCTCAGCGATCGCGCGATATAGTCTTCTTCATCGTCGTTTAAGGTGATCATTCCCCCTTCAAACGTCGTCATAATTTTAGTCGGGAAAAAAGAAAAGGCTGCACCATCCCCTAAATTTCCCGCCTGTACCCCATTAATTTGACTTCCGTGGGCGTGTGCTGTATCCTCTAGAACAAATAAACCATGATCGTGACAATATTGGACAATTTCAGGGAACTCAGGGGAAATCACCCCTCCAATATGCACCCATAACACCCCAGAAATAGCGGGGTTTGACCCTTTTTCCACCGCATCCTTGACCATTTGTAAAGAAGGTGCAAATGTGTTCTCATCCATGTCTAAATATTGCACCACACCCCCCACTCGCAACACAGCAGCAACGGTGGCAAAATTCGTATTAGTGGGGACTAAAACCGTTGTCCCTTCTGCTTTTTTCAGACGTAAGATAATTTCAAGTCCCGAAGAACCAGTATTGACGGCGATCGCGTGTTTGACACCAACGTACTCAGCGAACGCTTTTTCAAATTCCGCCGTATTCTCCCCTAAAATCAGCCTACCAGACTTAAGCACTGTTTTGGACGCTTCGGCAAAAAAGTCAATTTCTTCCTCTGTAACATCGAAATAGAAGGGTTTGATGGGACTTTTAGTCATGGTGTCTAGAGATATTTAGATTCAGATGGGTTTCTAGAGATCACAGTGTAGAGGAAATGACTAAAAATTGCTACCAGAAAAAGATGGGAGGGCGAGAGTTGAATCACTGATAATCGCTAGATCAACTTTTTCCATTAAGCCATAGCATAACAATGGTCGAAACATATTTACGTCCCTTACTCAAATAATCCCATAAATTAATGCCTGTTTTACTTTCTCCAGAGGTGCGAGGTACACAAACGTAGGGAACTTCTTTCATTTTATAATTAAGTCTAGCTGCCCGACATAATAAATCAATACAATACTCCCCATAATCTCCTTTAAGGCGAATTTTTTCTAATACTTCCGACCGTGCTGCAATAAAGCCACTGGTATAATCATGAACTTTACGCCCCAATAACAACATAGCAAAGTTATTAATAATCCAACTTAATATCCGTGCCATCAACCCGTGAGCAATATCCGTTCCCCCTTCAATCCAACGGGAACCCACTGCGACATCAGTCTCTCCCTGTCTAATGGCTTCCACCAATTTTGGCACATCTTCAGGGGGCATAGACAAATCACAATCCATCCAGGTGATAATTTTGGCATTGTAGGTTTGTATGGCTTCATCAATACCTCTTTGAATTGCAGAGGTTAAGCCTTTTTCTTGAAGACGACGAACTAAAGCAATCCCTGATTTAATCTCCTTCTCCCCAGAAGAATAGGGACTTTGAGCAGCCATGTCTGCTACAATTTTCCAAGTTTGGTCCGGGGAATCATCATCAATGACCAAGACGAGGTAAGGGGGAGAAACACTGGCCATGAGACGTTCAATTAAATCAGTAATATTACCACTTTCATTAAAAGTGGGTAAAACGGTACAAACCAGGGCATTGTCGTCAACCTTAGACATGAGCGTAGTTTTAGAGAAGGGTATCTTAACATCATTGAAACACAAAGTATTCTAGCTTAGAATAGCGACCAGGCTATGAGTTAAGACTGTTAATAAGTTTGAGCTTCTGTCTCTGTGCCAATTTTGGGCAACATTAAGACATAACGATAGCCAGACTCAGGGGAACCTTGAACCATAATTTTGCCTCCATGATTTTCAATCAGATGACAACTTAAGAGTAAACCTAATAATTCTTGAGAATTTTGAGAGGGTAGTTGATTTCTTTCCTCTGCATAAATTAATTTTTCTAGGGAACAAGCACGCAAGACGTAATCATTGACGGTTGAAATCACCGTTTTATTTTGCTCAAGGGAATTGAAATAATGATGTAATTTGGCTAATTTTTTCTGGCTTGATGAGGGATGAAAATTGACATTGACTTGGGGTAAACCGTCTCCCAACCAAGGATGAGACACCCAAACAGCGATATTCAAGGTTTTAGTGCGACGGGAGACATGAATACGAACTTCTCCCCCCACTTCTCCCGATTCTAGGATACTGATCACCAAATAATATAACCCTTGGCGCACAATTTCTTTATCTAAAAGCCAAATTCGTTTTCCCGGTTCAACGGATAAGCGTAAGGTTTGTCGTTTTTGATTAACCAGTTGGGCTAAACTGTTAATGGTGTTTTGAGCCAGCATTTCGATGTTAACTGGATTAAGTTGTAGCTCGCTATGACTCTCATGGGAAATTCCCAAAGTCAAAATTTCTTTAACCAAAGAATTCATCTGTTGACCGCTACTGTGGACAATTTTTAAATATTCTTTTTGTTTTGTGGTTAAAGAACCAAATGCTCCTCCCTGTAATACACTCGACATTCCAATCACTGAGGTTAATGGGGCCCGAAATTCTTCAATTAACTGGCGCAATAATTGCAGTTTAATGCTATTAATGGAGGCTGATACTGATGATGAACTTGACTCATGAGTCTCAGAGGGAGAAAAGTTAGAATTCATCAGGTTTAACCATTCATTTTCTTGAGGCGATTGAGTTTTCAGTAGATGATTGCGTTCAAATTCCCGTAAACACCAACGGGCAGTTATGCTGAGAAATTCTACATCTCTGGGGGTAAATTGACGGGGAACTAAATCCATCACCACTAGAGTTCCTAGACATTGCCCTTCTGCGGTGGTTAAAGGGGTACCTAAAAAGGCACGAATCCCGTAATGCTGAACTAAAGAACTTTTGGCAAAAGTAGCGTTTTTTAAGGTATCGTTAATGATTAAGGGTTGTTCACTGTCAACCACATAGGTACTAAATGCTTCTTGACGAGGGATTTTGCGGGTTGAGGCTAAATTGTTCATTAGCCCTAATCTTGACAATCCTACGGCTGATTTTAAGCAAAACTGATCTTGAACCATTGTCCCCAATAGACAGATGGGAGCATCGATGAAATGGGCAGCAGTTTGGGTAGCTTCATCAAATATGGGAATTGTCTCAGTCTCTAGAAGTCCTAACTGTTTTAGGGTTTTGACTCGTTTTTGCTCTCGGGCGGCTGGACTCAACCCATCTAAGCGACAAAAAAGACGATTAGTGGAGTTGAACATAGGATTCATATTTACCCCTAAATTTACTGCTTGCACTTGCATCACAAAATCCCACTGACTTGAGGTTTAGAGAAATTACGCAAAAATAACACAAACTAGAAGTAAATTAAGATTTACTCCCGCTCATATCTGGGTTGATCGAGCTTTTTTGCTGGTTTATTTGCTAATTCTAAAGTTCCCAAAAATTTCTCTTTCTAAACATAATCATCAAAACTTTCCCCAATCTTCTCTTTGACTGGTGATATTCCCCTGGACTCTCTTTGCTCAATTGATTGGAAAACTGCTGTGAAAAGACAATGCGATCGCCGTTTCAATCAACTTACCCTAGAAGATAATCTAACAAATAATCACCCCCGAATCTGACTACATCAGTACAGGGGAGTCCAGTGGTTTCTTTAACTGTTTCTATGGCTTTTTGGGCTTCTTTGTCCTCTAGATGAAAGGTATTGAGGGCGATAGCTTTAACGTTAACCTTATCTATGGCACCAGCAACGTTAGCTACCTGTTCATACAATTCGATAACCTCTGGTAAAGGAGGGATGGCAACTTGAGAAGCATTATGGATCTGGGTTTGTCCGACACGATGGACTAAAATTAAGGTTGTGGGTTGGCTGCCTCTGATCAGGGGTAGGGTAGCCGTTGAACCAGGATGGAGTAGCGATCCCTGACCTTCTATCCAGAGAACATCATAGTCATTTCCTGCCTCGAGTACCATTTTTTCCACTGCCCCGGCAGCGAAGTCCACTCGAACTGCATCTAAGGGTATCCCGTCTCCTGCGATCATGATACCTCCTTGTCCGGTGCCGAGAAATTTTGATTTTATGCCCCGTTTTTGAGCCGCCCCATGACATTCTAAACAAGTGGACATTTTACCGACAATCATATCGGTTCCAACGGTTAGAATCCGTTGACAACTCAGAGATTGCGCTTTGGCTAACCCAATCCCTAACCCCTTGGGTTCTTGGCGAATATCCCAGATCCATTGTTGGGGTTGTAACCTATCAAAATAGGGGGCTAAAGGGGTATGTAAACCATTGACCACAGATAAACCGGCCTTGACTCCCTGTTTCACTTCTTCTAGTAATTTATCGGATAAGCTACCCCCAGAAGGGGCAATACCAATTAAGAGGACATCTGGTTTGTAGGCTAAGGCAGCTTGTACATTGGTAACGATAGGGATATCTTTGGCAATCCCCGTCACTTCCTTTAAAGATTGTCCCGCCGTTTGAGCATCGATAACAGCAGCGATCGCAGCTTGTCCATAACGTAAATACGCTAACCCGGTTTTTCCATGACTCCCTTTTACCCCGTCATGGAGTAAAATAGCGACACGATGCTTGGCTGTTAGATGCACCATCAGCTACTCCTTACACGATTTTAGATAAAAACTTTTTCTTTTTAACTGAATTATTTTTACAACTTTATTATATTCTTCTTACGTTTAAAAGCAGGAAAATATTAAGGCTTTTTTAAGCAACTTTTTGATTTTTCGTTGATTACCTTCTTCTTGATTTTTCAATCATTATTATGTTATCATCTATCCCAGCTATTAATCTGTAGCAGAAAGTTTCCATGATCAAAACCCTTAAAATATGAATTCACAACAACAAACCCTGATGAATAAAGCTCCCCAAGACTTTCATCGTATACTTATTGATGCTCAAGCTTTGAGACAAATTAGTGATTACGGAAAATTTCAAGCTATTTCTAAACAACAGGCCGAACAACAAGTTATCAATGCAGAAAGATTTATTGACTATGCTTTAAAGCATATTTAAAAACCTAAATAAAATTATATTATTCTTTTTCAAATTATTTTATAAGTTGCGATCGCTTTTTCTTCTCTACATATTTTCACTGAGATCATAGTATCATTTTATCTGTAATTTTACGCAAGTTAAGTTGATTTGGTTTCCTTGAAAAGTCAGTATTTCTAAGGTAAGGTGGGCATTGCCCACCCGAAAATGTGTTAATCTTCTTTATAAGCGTCCATTCCTTCACAAGAACAAACTAAGTTTCTGTCCCCATAAGCATTATCAATACGTCCTACTGTTGGCCAGAACTTATGTTCTTTTGTCCAAGGGGCCGGATAAGCTGCTTTTTCACGAGAGTAGGGGCGATCCCACTCTTGACAAATTACCGTTTGTGCGGTATGGGGCGCATTTTTCAGAGGATTGTTTGCAGGATCAATCGTACCATCTGCGATCGCTTGAGCCTCTTGATGGATGGTGATCATAGCATCACAGAAACGATCTAACTCCGCTAAGTCTTCGCTTTCGGTGGGTTCTACCATCATGGTTCCAATAACGGGCCAAGACACGGTAGGTGCATGGAAACCGAAGTCCATCAATCGTTTGGCAATGTCATCCACCTCTACCCCTGCTTGCTTTTTCAGGGGGCGCAGATCAATGATACATTCATGAGCGACACAACCGGATGCACCTTTGAACAAGATGGGGTAATAGTCAGCCAAACGATGGGCCATATAGTTAGCATTGAGGATAGCCACTTTTGTCGCCTCAGTTAGCCCTTTTTCCCCCATCATAGCGATGTACATCCAAGAAATGACCAGGATACTAGCACTACCCCAAGGGGCTGCGGAAATGGCTCCTATGGATGTGTCTACTTTACCATTACTATCGGGGTCGGTGTATTTTTCGACCTTAGTTGTGGGTAAGAAGGGAATGAGATGAGATTTTACGCCAATAGGACCCATTCCTGGACCACCACCCCCATGAGGGATACAGAAGGTTTTGTGGAGGTTGAGGTGACAAACATCGGCCCCAAAGTCAGCCGGACGACATACTCCTACTTGGGCGTTCATATTAGCCCCATCCATATACACTTGTCCACCGTGACGATGAACGATGTCACAAATGTCAATTATTCCTTCTTCAAACACCCCATGAGTAGAAGGATATGTCACCATTAAAGCCCCTAAGTTTTGGCTATGTTTCTCGGCTTTTTTCTCTAAGTCTGCAATATCAATGTTACCGTCTTTATCACATTTAACAGCTACCACTTTCATGCCACACATAACAGCACTGGCGGGGTTTGTACCGTGTGCTGATTCAGGAATTAAGCAGATATTTCTGTTAGTTTCTCCTCGATTTTTATGGTATTGACGAATCACTTGTAACCCTGCATATTCCCCCTGAGATCCAGCATTCGGTTGTAAAGAAATACCGTCAAATCCTGTTATCTCTCCTAACCATTCTTCTAACTGTTGGAAAAGGATTTGATAGCCTTCGGTTTGGGATAAGGGGGCAAAAGGATGGAGTTTTCCAAACTCTGGCCAAGTAACCGGCATCATTTCGGCTGATGCGTTTAATTTCATGGTACATGATCCCAGAGGAATCATGGAAATATTCAAAGCTAAATCTTTGCTTTCTAACTGGTGTAAATAACGCAGTAATTTACTTTCGGAATGATACTGATTGAAAACAGGATCGTTTAGATAATCTGAAGTCCGTTTTAAGAAGATAGGCAAATCAAAATTAACTTGTTCTGCTATCTCTTCAACGGTAAAAGGTAACTCATCTTTAGCTGCAAAGATTTGCCACAACTCAACCACATCATGAACTGTAGTAGTTTCATCTAAGCTAATACATAAGACTCCTTCTTGATATAACCGTAAATTGATTTTCCGTTCTACTGCTGCTTTAATCACGGCTTTGGCACTAGCATCACCTACCCCAACTTTAACAGTATCAAAGAAAGGTTCGTCATTGATTGTGTAGCTAAGTTGCTTTAATCCGCAAGCTAGAATGACGGCTAATTGGTGTATTCTTTGGGCAATATTTTTAATGCCTTCTGGTCCATGATACACCCCATACATTCCGGCAATAACTGCTAGTAATACCTGTGCGGTACAGATGTTACTGGTAGCTTTTTCACGGCGAATATGTTGTTCTCTGGTTTGCAGTGCTAATCTTAACGCGGGGTTCCCCTGTGCATCCTTAGACACCCCAACAATACGCCCTGGAATCTGCCGTTTATAGGCTTCTCGCGTGGCAAAATAGGCTGCATGGGGTCCACCATACCCCAACGGTACACCAAAGCGTTGAGTGCTGCCTACGGCGATATCTGCGCCAAATTCTCCGGGTGGTGTTAATAGTGCTAAACTCAAGGGGTCGGCTGCCACGGTAACTAATGCACCCTTATTGTGTGCGGTTTCGATAAAGGTGCGATAGTCGTAGATGGTGCCATCGGTGGCAGGATATTGTAATAATGCGCCAAAAATTTCTTTATCAAACTCAAAGAAGCGATGATCCCCAATAATTAACTCAATACCTAAAGGATACGCCCTTGTTTTAATGACTTCGATGGTTTGGGGGTGACAATGGGAGTCCACAAAGAAAGCATTAGCATTTTTGTTCTTACATAAACCATAACTCATACTCATGGCTTCGGCTGCTGCTGTGCCTTCATCCAGTAAGGAAGCGTTAGCAATTTCGAGTCCGGTCAACTCTACTATCATAGTTTGATAGTTTAAGAGGGCTTCTAGTCTTCCTTGAGCAATTTCCGCCTGATATGGGGTGTAAGCAGTGTACCAACCTGGGTTTTCTAGGATGTTGCGTTGAATGACTGGGGGGGTGATACAGTCATGATAACCCATACCGATATAGGAGCGAAATATCTGATTTTTGGAGGCAATAGACTTTAATTGAGCTAATGCACCGTATTCGCTCTGTGCTTCAGGTAAATTCAGGGGTTTACTGAGGCGGATGGCTTGGGGTACTGTAGCATCAATGAGTTGATCTAGGGTAGAAAAGCCTAGTACCTTGAGCATTTTATCAATTTCTTGGCTATTGGGTCCAATATGGCGATTGATAAAGCTATCAGTAGGAGCAAGTTTTTTTTCGAGATTATAAGTTTTATTGTCGTTAGTTTTGCTTTGATTGGTAGTAATATCCAGGTTAGGCATATCAATGATGATGGTTTTCTTATGTTAGAGTGTCACAAATGAGCGTCCTGGGTACTTATTGTAATCTTTTGTAACATTGATTTGCAATATTTGGACGTTGGACTCGCTAAGATCATTCATTGATAAATATCACCTCTAAAACCAATCCTATAAACTTCTATATTTCCTGATGTTAAATCAATGGTAAAGATAACTCTAATTTTACCAATACGCAACCGATAAAACCCTTCCCAGTTTCCTTTCATTCTCTTAATATCTAGATCATTAAAAGGGATAACTGCTTGATCCTCAACTGAATAAACAAGGATTTTTAGTTTCTGACGGATTTTTTCTCTTGTTTTATCATCAAGAGATTTCAGGAATTTAATGACATTTTTACGAAATTTAAGGGTCATTTTCTAACCAATCAGTCATATCCATTAATTCTTCGTTTTCATAGTCTTGAGGTTTCCCTAGTTCCTTATCAAGTGCTTGTTGTTCTTGATCACTAACATAAGGCATTAACATATTACATAATAATAGTCTTTCTTCTCTCAAAACTTCTCTAACGCTTTCTTTGATTAGATTTTTTAATTCTTGGGTTTCCATAAGCGATTGCCTTTAATTTTAGATTATTATATATCAATTTTAACCTCTTTAAGTTCTGTGTAGAGGATTGTTTAAGGACATGATCTGTGATTATTGTAACCTCTTGTAACAATAATCAGTAATATGGCAGGAATTTTTTATTATGTCTATTATAGAAAATAATCAATAGATATGTATTTTTTCTGTAGTCAAAAAAACATCAATATGCAGTTATTCAGTGATTTCTCTGTCGTGGAAAATTATAAATCGAAAAAACCAGGTATTTTCTCATAGTCAAATAAATATTAATATGTAAATTCAGTAAATTTATTGCGTCAAGAAATAAAACTTATAGATTATGATAAAAATGTGGTTTTGAGGAAATCCTCTTATGCATTTGAATCCAACAAATTTTTCGTCCAAAGTAGTGGAATCTACTGATCATATTCCAACTATATCCCTACCATCTTCGAGTCATAAAATAATTAACCAAATGATTATTACTGGGGGTATTTCCTTTTGTACTATCATAGCAATGACCATTTTTACGTATGTTTTATTACAGGGGATAAATAATCATCATAAAAGTAATGTATTTTCTCCTAAGAAACAGAAAAAAAAGATTGATTTTTCTTCTCTTTTATTAAGAGATTGATTGAAAAATAGGCATACATAACAAGTAGGGGCATAATAATATTATGTCCCTATTTTAAATTATCAGATGGTTACTTCTTAAGATTACAGAATGATTATGAAATCATGGAAGCAAAAAGAACATTAGGAGAAACCTTAAACAAAATTATTCCCCTAGCTGAATCATAAAATTATGATCATTTTCATCCTATTGCATTTTACCCAGTTAAGTATTTTCAAAAAAAATCAAGTATAATATTATTAGTAATAAGTTCATTTCTACTCTTATGTTAACACTAGATCAAATTGAATCTGCTATTTTACAACTTCCCTCTGATGAAGTTCAGCAGTTGATAGAATGGTTATCAGACTTAGATTATCAGCATTGGGATCATCAATTAGAAGAAGATATTAAAGTAGGGAAATTAGATGATTTAGCAGCAGAAGCAATGGCAGAGTTTGAAGCAGGAAATTGTCAAGAGATTTAATTTTAATTGAGGTAATTTATGAATCAAGTTGTATCCATTACTAAATTAATCAATAGTTATGAAGATGTTCATCAAAAGTTCAATCTAACAAGAACTGAAAAAGAAGACTTTTTTTTAGAATGGTTTGAGAATTTACCTGAATTAACCGAGTCTGAAAAAGCAACTTTAGACAAAATTAAACAGCGATATATTAATCATAGAGCAAAAGGATTACTCACAGAATCAACTGTCATTATTTTAGTGATTGCACCTTTATTAGAGTTGGTTGGTTTTTATGATCCACCCTTTATGATTAAAGCAGAAGAATCTCTAGAAATTGAGTTAAAAAATGAAGAAAAAATTTTAAGAGGATGTATCGATAATTAAAAAGAAATAACTGATAACTGATAACTGTTCACTGTTCACTAAAAATATGTTAAGCTATATAAAATTTATTTAAAACTATCATGATTTATCATATTATTTACGACGGAAACTGTAATCTTTGTGCAACGTTTACCCAACTATTAGCTAAGTTTGATCAAGGCAATATTTTTGATTATATTCCCATGCAAGATCAACGGACATTACAACAATTTAATATTACTGAAAAAGATTGTGAAATGGGTATGATTTTAATCGATGGTAATAATCCAAAAAATCGTTGGCAAGGGAGTGATGCAGCAGAAGAAATTGTTAATTTATTGCCTTTAGGACAAGCATTTATTACCGCTTATCGTGCTTTACCAGGAATGAAATGGTTGGGGGATAAAACCTATGAACAAGTAAGAGATAATCGATATAATTGGTTCGGAAAAAGAGACAAAATTTATCAGTCTCCTTATCCTTTTGGATGTCACGAAAGCGATAATTGTTCTCTATCGAATTAGTTAAATAATAGCTGAAATTGCTTTAATTAACTGTTCAATTTCATCGGGTAAAGTAAAGTAGTGAACACCAGCACGAATACAGTTAGGATCACCAATTGTTCTTACTAAAAATCCTTTAGTTTCTAGCTGTTGAACGATGACATTATGACTCATATTACTATCAACTGTAAACGAAACTAATCCCGCTTCTGGAGGTGAATTTTTTAAACAGTTAATTGCAGAAATTTTTGATAACTCTTGCCATAAATATTCACTTAATTGACAAATTTGTTGATAACGTTTTTCAGCATTTCCCCAGTCATTATGAACGGCAATAGCTGCCCTTAATCCTTCATATTGAGGATAAGCAGAAGTAGCAATTTCAAACTTTCTACCATCCTCTTTAAAATCAATAGGTTGGCTTTTTTTATCAATATTAATCCCTCGCCAACCGATAAAGGTAGGATAGACAAATTCAAAGATTTCTGGACGGATATAAAGTGCGCCAACTCCTGCCGGTCCACAGAACCATTTATGACCAGTAAACGCATAAAAATCAACCTCAGTTTCTGCTAAATTTAAAGCTAATGAACCGGCGGATTGTGCTGCATCCGCTAACACTAAAATAGGGCGATCACTGTGAGGATAATGATGACAGAGACAACTAATTTCTCTTAAGGGTAAAACCTGTCCTGTATTCCATAATAAATGACTTAAAACCACCAGTTTTGTTTGTGGAGTTAACTGCTGTTCAATGACCTTAACCGAATCACCTTCATTTAAGGTATTTAAAATAGGACAAATATCAATTTCAACTGCAAACCGTTTAGCAATTTCTTGAACGGTAGCAATGATTCCAGGATGTTCACAATCGGTCATTAAAATGCGATCGCCTGCTTGCCAATCAAGGCCCCAAAGGGCAATATTACAACCAGAGGTTACATTTTCTGTTAAAGTAATGGTTGATGCTTCAACCCCTAATTCTTGAGCAATTGTTTCTCGTAATAATTCCGTTCTTTGTTTAATCCAATCATTAACTTTTAGGGAGAATGGTCCTTGTTGTTGGAGAAAATTATGAGCATCGATAATGGCCTCTAACCCAGAACGGGGTAAAGTTCCTTGTCCCCCAAAATTAAAATAAACTTTATTAAT
>JASJDD010000176.1 GCA_030065735.1 Crocosphaera sp. | reverse complement strand
GACGCTTCGCGGTTGATTTTCTGGTCGTCATTCATCCCCACCGTGTAGACGGATGGGGTATTCTGACGACATTAGGATAAAAGTGATCACGCGCTGGAGATCAATTCTTCACCTTTGATGGGGAGGTATTACAGGCTGATGGTAATGCTGCACGTAACATTAATTAATAGACAAACGAGATATTACGATTAACTCCGTTTTATTACGTTTTGCTTCTCACTCGGAGACAAGCTGGTTAAGCTACTGTTCAAAGAGCTAATCGGGGCTTATCGTAGACATAGGGAAAAACAGTGATAAAAAAAGGGAGGCATTAAGCCTCCCCAATTGGTGGTAAGTAAAGCAAAAAAGTTTTACACTAACAAAAACCATGAACCAAGACTATCAAGGGATTGAACAGTTACTTGCTAAAAAAATCGGCTTAGGTCGAGACAAAATTGGTCAGCGTCAGTTGATTAAAGCGATCAACATCCGTCAAAAAGCTTGTGGTGTCAATAATGTATCGGATTACCTGAAACGATTAGAATCCTCAGCCCACGAATTTCAACAATTAGTTGAGAAAATTGTCATTGGAGAAACTTGGTTTTTTCGCCATCGAGAGGCATTTTTCTTACTGCGTCACTATGTTCAAACGGAATGGCTACCCTCCCATTCCCAAGAAACCCTAAGAATACTCAGTGTTCCTTGTTCAACGGGAGAAGAACCTTACTCCATTGCTATGACCTTACTTAACTCTCCCTTAACCTCAGGACAATTTGCCGTCGAAGGGATGGATATTAGTCAGACAGCTTTAACCATTGCTAAAAAGGGTATTTATGGGAAAAACTCCTTTCGTTTTCATGATCAAGTCGATCATGAGCAATTTTTTCAGGTTGAGCAAAATCGCTATCAAATTTGTGAGTCAATTCGTCATCAAGTTAAGTTTTCCGCTAAAAATTTACTGTCTGCTTGGCCACCGAATCATCCCCCCTATGATGTGATTTTTTGTCGTCATTTATTAATTTACTTAGATGAGGTTTCCCGCGATCGCGTTCTCAAAACCTTAGATCGCCTCCTATCAGAAGGCGGGTTATTATTCGTTGGCGCAGTGGAAACCAGCTTAATTAAAGGCGATAATTTTCGCTTCCTGTCCCGTCCCTCAGCCTTTGCTTATCAAAAAGTTCCTGTTGCTTCGAGTGATCTGCCCTTAACACCACCTCAACCACCTAAACCTGACCAGCGATCGCCACTGAAAAAAAGACCATCAGCTACTTTGCCAAAACCCCCAAAAAAAGAAATCCAACTTTCTCCTTTAGAAATGGCACAACAATTCGCTAATCAGGGAAAATTAAAAGAAGCAGTCCAGTGTTGTCAAACTTATCTCCAACGAAATCCAATTGATGCTGCGGGTTATTTGTTGTTAGGGGAAATTTCTCAAGCCCAAGGCAATCTAGAAGAGGCTCAACGATGTTTCCAAAAAGCACTCTATCTTCGGCCTAATTATCGTGAAGCCTTAGTTCATCTAGTATTATTGCGAGAAAGTCAAGGAGATAGACAAGGGGCAGCTATCCTCAAAAATCGCATTCAACGATTAGATAATCTGCAAGGTTGACATTATGAAATTTTACAAATCGATGACCATTGAATCCAAACTGTTGGGGCTATTGGTATTTTCTGCTGTCATTATGGGAGTCGGTGCCATTGTTACTTGGGTTGGAATGTCTAAATTATATGCTGAAGTTAGACAAATGTCAGAAGAGGATCTTTCTTTGATTCAAAATTTGATCCAAATGCAGGAAAATCAACTCGAACAAGTTCTGAACTTTGAGAAAGCCTATATTGCTGGGCTTAATAGTGCCAATAACCCTACGAATCAAACTAATTTTAATCAATCTCGAACTAATTTTCTTAATAATCAAAGTCGTGTCCGTACTGCTATCGAAAATGCTCAAAGTCTAATTAGCGACCAAATAGACAGTGCTAATAACGGAAAAGATCAAGAGAATTTTCAGGCAATCGCCAACAGTTTAAATGATTACGAACGAGCTCATCTTAATTATAATAATGAGGCTGAAGAAGTGTTTAAATTAATTAATAATAATGAAATTGCTGCAGCTAAAAATATTGGGGATAAAGTTCAGTCTTCTCAAGATGGACTCAAAGGCAAAAATACTGACTTAGTTAGACAGGTGGTTAGTTTATCTGAAGAGTCAGCTACAGTAGCCAAACAACATCAACAAAATACTGTCTGGATTGTTTCTGGTACATTTATCATTAGTATTATTACAATTTTAAGCTTGGGATACTGGATTACTCGCACCATTACCCGTTCTCTAGGACAAGCAGTTGAAGTAGCAGAAGAGGTTTCTAATGGCAATCTGACTGGAGAAGTGGAAGTTATTTCTGAGGATGAAATTGGGCAACTCTTAGAAGCCTTAAAAATAATGATTCATAACCTGAATTCTTTAATTTCTAAAGCCCAACAGTCAGGGATTGCTATTACCAGTTCAACGACACAAATGGCAGCTTCTCGAAAACAATTAGAAGCCACTTTAACCGAACAAATTGCTTCAACCAATGAGGTGACAACAACCGCCCAAGAAATTGCTAATACTTCTGAAGAATTAGTCAACACCATGGAACAAATCACGGAACTTTCTCAAAGTACGGCCATCGCTGCTAATCAAGGTCAAGATGATTTGGGAAGAATGGAAACCACCATGCGCCAACTCGCAGAAGCAACCAGTTCTATTGCTTCTAAATTAGGGGTTATGAGTGAAAAAGCTCACAATATTAATAGTGTGGTTTTAACCATTACGAAAGTAGCGGATCAAACTAATTTATTATCTTTAAATGCAGCTATCGAAGCTGAAAAAGCAGGAGAATATGGTGCCGGATTTGCTGTGGTTGCTAGGGAAATTCGTCGTTTAGCAGACCAAACGGCCGTGGCAACCCTAGAAATTGAACAGATGGTTAAAGAAATGCAATCTGCTGTTTCTACAGGGGTGATGGAAATGGATAAATTTAATAAAGAAGTCAGTAGTAGTGTCCAAGATGTGGGCAATATTAGTCATCAAATTGCCCAAGTGATTGAACAGGTACAAAGTATTACCCCTCGCTTTGAATTAGTCAGTAAAAGTATGGAAGAACAATCTCGCAGCGCGCAACATATTCGTGAAGCAATGGAACAGTTAAGTGAAGGGTCTGAACAAACCGCTTATTCTTTACATGATACTCATCTTGTCTTAGAAAGATTAAATGATGCAGCCCAAAGTTTACAAACAGAAATCTCAGTCTTTAAAGTCAAAGATTAGAGAAAGTAGTATTGACTGTTGGAGTGGACTAAATTTTTCTCGAAGATTCAGATCAAAAACTGGGTGATGTATACTCACCCAGTTTCCTCGTTCTCAAGGACGAGAGGATGAGGGAATTCTGCCCGACATTAGGTTAAACAGCAACGGTTTTCTTGGTACCTGCGCTTAATTCACCCTTAGCGTACTTAGCAGCATATTCATCAAGGGTCAATTGCTTGATCTTGCTGGCGTTTCCAGCAGTCCAGAATTGCTGATAACGATCAGAACAAACTTGCTGCATATACTTGATAGAAGGCTTCATGAAGTGGCGGGGGTCAAAGTTAGAAGGATCTTTGGCGGCTGCTTCACGAATGGCTGCAGTAATGGCTAAACGGTTATCGGTGTCAATATTGACCTTACGAACACCACTCTTGATCCCTTTTTGGATTTCTTCAACAGGTACACCATAGGTTTCAGGAATTTCACCACCGTATTGGTTGATCATATCTAACCATTCTTGGGGTACGGAGGAAGAACCGTGCATCACTAAGTGAGTATTGGGGAGACGGTTGTGAATTTCTTCAATACGACTGATGGCTAAGATTTCCCCGGTTGGTTTACGGGTAAATTTATAGGCACCGTGACTGGTTCCGATAGCGACAGCTAAAGCGTCAACTTGAGTCCGTTCTACAAATTCTACCGCTTCATCGGGATCGGTGAGAAGTTGATCTTTGCTGAGGGTTCCTTCAAATCCGTGGCCGTCTTCTTTGTCTCCTTGACCGGTTTCGAGAGACCCTAAACAACCTAATTCACCCTCTACACTAGCACCCACAGAGTGAGCGACTTTAACTACTTCAGCTGTTACATTAACGTTGTACTCAAAGCTGGCAGGGGTCTTAGCATCCTCTTCTAAAGAACCATCCATCATGACACTGGTGAAACCGTTGCGGATAGCACTATAGCAGGTTGCGGGGCTGTTACCATGATCTTGGTGCATGGCAATGGGAATATGAGGATAGCTTTCTACTGCACCTAAAATTAAATGACGCAGAAAGTTCTCACCAGCATATTTACGCGCACCACGAGAAGCTTGCAAGATTACGGGACTATCTGTTTCATTTGCTGCCTGCATAATCGCTATGATTTGTTCCATGTTATTAACGTTAAATGCAGGAATACCATAACCGTTTTCTGCTGCGTGGTCTAAGAGCAGCCGCATAGGTACGAGCGCCATAGATATCCTCCTAGTCTCTTTCTTATGTTTTGTGAGTAAGTTGTCAAGAAAATTACTTCTCTTATTCGTTAATCTTAAGATAGATTTCACTATTTGACTAATTTGATTTGGAAGTTTTTTAAACGCATATTTAAGTCAATTTGTCAATTTGAGTTTGTATTGAATATAAATACCCCATAGGCACACTCATCCTACGGGGTAAATTTTTGCTACTTACACTTGGCTCCAGGGTGCCTGATTATAACCAGCTTGCCCAGTATAAACTCATAATTCTTATGAATTTATATTAGGAGGCTACTGGGGATTCACCCTAGAGAAGAAAAATGTATATAATTTGACTGAGAACGGCTATAATCCAATCCGATTGACCGTACTGTATCTAGAATCAGGGTGAGGAGATAACTCACCCTTTTTCATTACATTAAACCCAACTGAGAAAGGATACCTTGTCCAGTTAGGTATTCGGTAGCGATACCAATGACGAAACCAAGCATAGCTAGGCGGCCATTCCAGTTTTCAGCAAATGCAGTGAAGCCAAATTTAGATTCTTGATTATCCATAGTGATATACCTCCTTATTAGGTAATTGCTATTAAGTCAAGTGCTTAATAATAATCTTAACAAAACTTTTGAGAGGTTGCAAGATTTCTTTACATTTAGGGAGACAATTTTTGGTCAGTTGCTTAGTTTCCCATTTGAGCGATGTTGTTACGGATTTCTTGTTCTAAGAGAGGATCACCTACTTTTTGAGCTATATGTAACGCCTCTTGATAGTATTGTAAAGCAGTTGCTCTTTTTCCAGTTATACCGTGAATTTCTCCAATATTATTCAAGGTTTTAGCCATATCTGTCGGTTTATCCACTTGTTGGATAATGGGTAGGGCCCGTTGGTAGTAAGTCAAGGCTTCTTGATATTGTCCTAAACTTTGATAAGAAGCTCCCATATTATTAAGCGTAGCCCCTACCACACGGCGATCGCCACTTTGTTTAGCCATGGGTAAAGCTTGTTGATAGTATTCTAAAGCGGTAGCTGGTTGTTGGAGTTCATGATAATTTAATCCCAGACCCACTAAAGCAAACGCTTGTAGGTTTTTTTTGTTGTGTTGTTGAGCGATATCGAGAACTTGTTCCCAACTATCAATCGCTTGTTGAGATCGGCCTTGTTCTGTTTGTGTTTTTGCTACCTCGGTCAGTTGTTGTATAGTAGTTTCTATGCTTTCGTTCCTTTCGCTTTCTCCCCAACTGGGTTGGGAAGTGGTGATTAAAGTAACAGGGGTCAAACAAAGGGTAAGAATAAATAGGCGAGAAATAAAAGGTTTCATCATTGGAGGAGTTGAGTAATTATTGATAGGTAAAATCAAGGTTTTTTAACAACCTTTGAAAATAACTAGGTAGTATTTTGTAAAGTTAATTGACTTTTTAATTTAGACTTCAGTAATTTCTAGTAAATAGAAAAAACTAGGTCATTAACAACCAAAAACCACATTATTATTATAATTTTTTTTGTATTTTTTAGTCAACGGGTAACTGCTGACTGATAACTGATAAATAATCTGTTACAATTTAGTCTAACCGTAATTATCTAAGGAAGTTTTATATCTGTGTTGAAGAAATTATTTGATGATGGCTCTTGTCGTTGGTTATTGTCCTTATTTTTAGGAACCTCTATTATTTTAACTAGCTGTAATTCCCAAGAAAATAATATAACGAGTTCCTCAAGTGATAGTAACACGTTAAAATTATTATATTGGCAAGCTCCTACTATTCTCAATCCCCATTTATCCACAGGATTAAAAGATTCAGAAGCAAGTCGAATCACCTTAGAACCCTTAGCTAGTTATGATAAAAATGGGGAATTAATTCCCTTTTTAGCTGCCGAAATTCCGTCCCGTGAAAATGGAGGTATTGCAGCAGATGGTAAGTCGGTAACTTGGAAATTGAAACAAGACATAAAATGGTCAGATGGTACTCCTTTTACTGCCGCTGATGTCGTTTTTACTTATGACTTTTTAAGTAATCCTAACGTTGGAGCAACCAGTGCAGGAGATTATGAAATTATTGAGCAAGTTGAGGCGATTGATGACTACACAATTAAAATTACCTTTAAAACAGTCAATCCTGGTTGGAATCGCTTTTTTATTGGCTCATCAGGAAGTATTTTACCCCGTCATATTTATGAAGAATATAATGGAGAAAATGTTCGAGAAGCTCCTGCAAATTTATTACCCATTGGCACAGGGCCGTATAAAGTTGTTGAATTTAAGCCTGGGGATGTGGTTGTTTATGAACCGAATTCTTACTTCAAAAATGCTGAACAACTCCCCTTCAAACGCATTGAATTAAAAGGAGGAGGAGACGCGACTTCTGCTGCTCGTGCTGTATTACAAACAGGGGATGCAGACTACGCATTTAACCTACAAGTAGAGGCTCCCATTTTACAACAATTAGAAACAGGGGGAAAAGGAAAAATTGTTTCCCTTTTAGGGACGTTAAGTGAGCGTATTTTATTGAATTTTTCCGATCCTAATCAAGCTACAGCAGATGGAGAAAGATCAAATATTAATAATCCTCATCCTTTTTTGACGGATAAAAAAGTCAGAGAAGCTTTTAGTTTGGCGATTGATCGAAAGACCATTACTGAACAATTATATGGTATTACAGGTGAACCAACAGCTAACCTTTTACTGTTACCTCAAGAATATAATTCTCCTAATACTTCCTACGCATTTAACTTAGAAAAAGCTCAACAATTATTAGACGAAGCTGGATGGCAAGATAGTAATAATAATGGCATAAGAGACAAAAATGGAGTGGAGATGAAAGTGGTGTTTCAAACCTCAGTTAATCCTCTCCGTCAAAAAACGCAAGAAATTGTTAAACAAGGATTAGAAACCATTGGCGTGGAAGTAGAATTAAAGAGTATTGATGCGAGTATTTTCTTCTCTGGTGATCCCGCTAATAATGATACGGTTGAACATTTTTATGCTGACTTACAAATGTTTACTACAGGCAATTATAGTCCTGATCCCAGTAACTATATGAAAGATTATAAGTGTGATGAAATTCCCCAAAAAGCTAATAATTGGGTTGGCAATAATTATTCCCGTTATTGTAATCCTGAATACGATCAATTATGGTTAGCTGCAACTAAAGAATTAGACCCAAAAAAACGACAAGAATTCTTCATTAAAATGAATGATATTTTAATTAATGATTTTGTGGTTATTCCTTTAGTTCATCGGGCCGATGTGACAGCAATTAGTAACCGTTTACAAGGGTTTGAGTTAACCCCTTGGGATCGGAATACTTGGAATATTAAAGATTGGAAAGTTAAGTAAAGCGATGGCAGTATAGCAATACAAAGAAAGGTTATGATGTTACTGTAGGGTCGGCATTGCCCACCTTACAAGGTAGCGATCACCTCTGATCTGATTAGATTAGACTAGACTGTACAGTTTTATTTTAGAATTGCTCTAAAATAAAAGTAGTTAACCCTAAGTTAAATAGGAGAAATAAATATGAGACAAGAGATTAATCAACCATCGGGCATTTTTGAGCCTTACATGAAATATTATGGCCGAACCCCAGAAGAACAACTCGAAAAAAATAAACCATTGATGGAATGGTTAGAAAAGCAAATCAAAGCAGCCGAAAACCTAACAGAAGAAGACATTAAAGCCAATAATGAATATTTAGAAAATCTTAAACAAACTATTGATAGTTTTCGACCAGAAGGCCATAAACTTTATAGCGAAGAATGATTATTTTTATCGATACAGGTATTCTAGGATTACTCTCTTCTCCTAATGACCGAAAGGAGGTAATAGATTGTAAAAATTGGCTATATTCTTTTTTATCAAAGGGAGTTAATATCGTCAGTTCGGATATTTGTGATTATGAAGTTAGAAGAGGGATATTAATAGGAGTTAAGTCAAGAAAAAAAGGAGAGGGACTGAATAATCTAGATGACTTACACAACCTAATTAATTTTGTTCCTGTTAGTCCAATTATCCTTAGATCATCCGCAGAACTATGGGCAGAAACTCGTCGTTTAGGACAGCCTACGGCTGAACTTAATAACATTGATGCTGATGTCATTATTGGAGCAACTTGTCAATTAATTCAAGAAGAATATCCTGGTCAAAGATTAATAGTAGCCACCACGAATGTTAAACATTTAAGTCGTTTTGTTGAAGCAAAAAAATGGACTCAAATCAATTAACGCTAGAATTCTAAGTTATAATAGGAAAAACTGATCAAATAAAGGTTTCAGGATCTAAGTTGACTAAAAAATCAACCCCTTTAATAAGAAATGATGATGATGTGGATTATCAAAAAAGTTAAGTTTTAATGTTGTTGTAACTGCTGGTAATCTTGTGGGGTATCAATATCAATAACCCCTTGAGGGAAAGAAATAGTCAAGACATCATTTTCGTATTTTTTGATTAATTTTTTCGCTCCTTCTTTCTCATTTAAACTCGCTAATTCTGAAAAAAACTTAGACTGAAATAAAACAGGAACCCCATAAGTATCGGCATATTGACAAGCAATAATCGATTTTTTGCTGTTGTGATAAGTAACCACTAAATCATTAATAAGTTCTGTAGAAAGAAAAGGTTGATCACACACAGTAATAATAGCTGCCTCTATGGTTTGAGAACTCTGGAGCAAGGATAAAATCCCTTGACGAATTGAAGAACCCATTCCTAAAAACCAAGAGGGATTTTCTACTACCAAAATAGCATCTTCATCAATTTCAGGTCTGATTTTATCTGCATTTGCTCCTAAGACGACGACAACAGGATGACAGACTGAGGCGATCGCTATTTTGATAGTATGACCGAGTAAGGTTATTCCTTGATAGGGTAACAGTTGTTTAGCTGTACCCATACGAGTGGATGAGCCGGCAGCTAAAATAATGATAGGGATCTTAAGTTGATCGTTCATACTAAATTGAATAAGCTATAGTTGTCCATAGCTTAAGATAAACTAATCATAAAGTCCCAATTTTAGTAGTCCTGAATGTTACCTGAGTCAACCCTAAATCAACTCAAAAGCGCGCTGCCAGACGGTCAATTACCCCCTAGCTACGGCGTTTACTTCAAAAATACCCTGGTTGCCCTTTGTCACGCCTTAGAAGACCATATTCTTAAAGGTACCCCTGAGGATCCCCAGCAGCATCCCCTGGTACTGGTGACGTTTCAACAGGGTAAATGGTACTTACAAGAAGCCGATCGCTATTATGATATTGCTCAATGTTCCCGTCATATTGCTATCGCTGCGGTTTCCGAAAGTGGGTTTGATAGTCATAAAACAGGAAAATTAGACAATGTATCCCTCGTTCATCTTAATGATGACGACGCTTTAGTAGAAGAGTGGAATTTAATCATTTTAGCCCCTGGATACGCAGCAATGGTCTTGTGTCGGGAACTGTCCCCCGAAGAATATCAGGCCGACACCCAACCTCAAACGGACACGGAACGAAAATTTTACGGACTTTGGACTTTTGATCGTCTTCCCGTTGAAGCGTCAGCTAAAATTTTAATCGAAGGAATACGGACTTACAACCCAGAATTAGCGGATAGATTAACCCAAATGCAGGAGACGATTGCATCAAGTCCCACAGATGTTCCTATTGATCTCAGTGGGGTTGTCTCTCGCATTGTGACTTATTTACAAACCTCTCAACAACAGTTAGTCACTATTAACCGTCAGACGAGGGAATTGGTAGACTTAGAAGGACAAGCTTTAAGACTAAATCGGAATTTAGCGGCCAGTAAGTTACAAGCTTTTTTACGCATGGCTCAACGGGTGGACCAAAGAGACAAAGATAACCCCGTCGCATCTTTGCAAGTATCTGCTCTAGCGGAAACCATTGGACAGTTACTGGACTTACCGACACTGAAACTGAGACGGCTTAGATTAGCTGGTTTATTGTATCGCATTGGACTAGCAGAAGCCCCCAAAGAAGTCTTTATCCATACCTCCGAACAATTGAATGATGCGAGTTACGCTTTTTGGCGCGATCGCGCGTCCTTAGGCGCACAATTGTTATCTACCATGCCAGAATTAAAAGCCATTAAAGACATCGTTGGCCATCAACTGGAACATTGGGACGGAAGCGGTAAACCTAGTGGCTTAAAAGGGGAAGAAAATAGTATAGAAGCACGAATTCTTGGCTTAGTTTCGTACTTTCAAGAATTAACTCAACCCAGAGGCGATCGCCCTGCTTTAAGTTTAGGGGAAGCTTTAGAAAAATGCCAATCTTACCGAGAAAGTTGGTTTGATCCGAGTTTAATTGATACTTTGGGCAATATTATTAGATTAGCTGAAATGGGGTTAATGTGTTTACCCGATCGCCCTAGTCAACTGCCGGCTATTTGGTTAGAGGAAGCCACAAAATAAAGTCAAACATTGTAGGGGCTTAATCATATTAAACCCTTGCACCAAGTCATTATTTTTAATAAAACAATACCAATTTTTAGGAGATTATCATGAGTCAAACTATCAATTTAACTGAAATTCGTAACGGACAAATTAAGGATTTAGGAGGAATTGATTTGTCAGGAATGGACTTATCGGGGGCAGATTTAACAGGGGCAGATTTAACGGGGGCGATCCTAAGAACTAACTTACGAGGGGCAGATTTAACGGGGGCTAATTTAACGAATGCTGACTGTCGTAATGCTGATTTAAGAGGGGCTATTTTAGCAGATATTCAAGCCAAAAATATTAGTTTAGCAGGGGCATTTTTAGCAGGTTCTGTGTTAAGTCATTTAGATTTGACTGGGGCTGATTTTAGAGGTTGTGATTTACGGGGAGCCAGTTTCATAGGAACAATTTTACAACAAGCAGATTTGAGTTATACGAATCTTTCTGGGGCTGATTTATCTCAAGCAGACTTAGAAGAAGCGATACTTAACGGGGCAATATTAAGAGGCACTAATTTTACCGAAGCTAACCTATTATGCGCTCAAATTGAACAAGCTATTATGGAAGGTACATTATTAAGTAAAACTTGTATTGATGGGACTCCTTTGGAGAATTAAGAATTTAGAATTTAGAATTAAGAATTTAGAATTGGAAAGTTAGAACTTTAGTCATGTTTTAAAATGTAGGAATTTCCATGACTCCTTTACTGACTAAAACTGAACATCCTCCTACATAAATACTGTTTATTTTTCCTTCTATTTTTTCAGTTTTTACTTCTATAATACTGGGTCTTCCCATCTCAAATCCTTGTTCTATTCGCCAGTTAAATACTCCATCATTTGCAGTTTCGCGAATGCCTAAATATCCCCCAAAAGCAGTAGCAGCAGACCCTGTAGCCGGATCTTCTGTGACTCCTAAACCGGGGGCGAACATTCTAGCACGAATATTTGATCCCTTATTTTCAGGCTCAAAACAGAATACATAAAGAGAAGAAGCCCAACTATTTTCTAATATTTGTTGCCAGCGATCGCTATTTAATTTAATGCGTTTTAATGCCTCTCTATTATGAAGGGGAATAAACAAAAATGGAAGTCCACAGGAGACTGCTTGGGGTGAATATTTATCCTGTCTAAAATCCTCTATTTTTAGACTTAAAACTGATGCTAATTCTTCTATAGATGGAATGTTATAAGAAAATTTTGGGAGTTGTGGTGAGGTTAATTCTGTATAAATAGGTTTATTATTTTCAAATTTAATTTTAACTGTAACTAATCCGACTTCTTCCTCAAAAATAATATTCAAATCATCATTTTCTTTGAGATAATCATCAGTAATACCTAAAATATAAGCTGCGCCTAAAGTGGGATGTCCAGCAAACGGTAATTCTTGAGTTGGGGTAAAAATCCGTAATTTTTTGGTAGCATTATTAACCATTGAAGGTAAGATAAAAACCGTTTCTGAAAAGTTAAATTCTGCTGCTATTTTTTGCATT
>JASJDD010000175.1 GCA_030065735.1 Crocosphaera sp. | reverse complement strand
CCTGACTTGCGATGAGCGATCGCTGTTAACCCAGTCCCTTCTAACACATCTCCCTGGTTAACTAAAGCAAACACTAACCAGCGATCGCCAGCCTCGACTCGTTGCTGTACGGTACATTCAAGATAAGCTAAACCCTCCTTTAAAATCAAACAACCATTGGACGCGGTTTCCGTCTCCAGTTGCTCAAACGGATTACGATTACCCTCGGAAAAATGTTTCCTGACGGTGCGCCCTTCCCTGAGAATATTGACAATAAACGAGGTTTCTACCTTAAACTCTGCCTCATTCCATTGTTTCTTCTCAATAGCAATCATTAACCCTGGTGGATTAAAGGTAGCTTGAGAGATCCAAGAGGTTAAAAACCCTTGATGGTGATGGTTTTGACAGGTGGTAATCACACACAAAGAACCGATAATACGGCCGATCGCTTGTTCAGTGCGATCGCTTTGTACCGTGGTTAATCCGGATGTCATACATCCCTGTTTTTGCCGTTTTTTCAAGGTTTGAGCGAAATTAACCCCGGTTTCTTGACAGTTTTCTATGGCAGCTTCATCGGGACTAAAACGAACCCTTAGCGGCTCAAAACCTAACTTATAATTACCGTCTCGTAATTTTTGGCTAATTAAGTCGATGGCTTCCCCACTCCAGCCATAGGACCCAAATACCCCCGCTAACTTGGTTTTACTGGCATTCCCTAATACAATACCCAAAGCCGTTTGCATTTGTACCGGTGCATGACCTCCCAACGTCGGAGAACCCAGTAAAAAGCCGTCACAGTCTTGAATTGCA
Source organism: Crocosphaera sp. (assembly GCA_030065735.1). GTDB lineage: Bacteria > Cyanobacteriota > Cyanobacteriia > Cyanobacteriales > Microcystaceae > Crocosphaera. Next base: position 11,461 of record JASJDD010000175.1, on the reverse strand, counting down.
CGGGTGATCTCATCCGTGGTGGCTAATTCACAATTAATGGATTCTACCCCTACCCCTTGATCCATAATACCTTGGGCGATCGCTTGGGCCATAATGGCTGTATTTCCATAAGCAGAAGCATACAATAAAGCCACTTTCAAGTCTTGACACTGTTGTTGTTGACACCACTGACGATAATCATAGGTTAAACGACTTAAACTATAGCGAACGATTACCCCGTGGCCAGGGGCGTAATATTTAGCAGAAAATGGCTCAATTTTGTCTAAAATTTCGGTAACTTGTTTAGCTTGCGTTCCATGAAGACAGTCAAAATAATAACGGCGATCTTCATCTAGTCCTTTCCAGTCGTCATCAAACACAGCATCATGACACAGATGTAAGCCAAATAATTTATCGGTGTAAAGGATACGGGTTTTACTATCATAGGTACAGAGTCCATCGGGCCAGCGAGGAGTCGGGGTGAAGGTAAACTGTAAGCGATGGCCTTGCCCCAAATCTAAGCTATCTTCAGAACGCACCACTTTAATTTTGTTTTGCCAGGGAGAAAATATCGCTTTTATGCTCTTAGCAGCCGGTTTAGAACAAACTAGGGTAATTTGGGGGGCTTTTTCCACTAAAACCTTCAACGTGGCCATACGATTAGCGTTAATATGACCGAGAATAACATAGTCTATATCAGATAAAGCCAGATGATGTTCTAATTGTTGTAGGAAAATCTCGGTAAAAGACTCTCCAGGGGGATCAAATAAAGCTATTTTATCGGCTTCGATTAAATAAGCGTTGGCCGTTGTTCCTTTACATAGGGCATATTCTACTTCAAATTTCAGACGTTCCCAGGTTCGAGAGCGAAAAATCGTCGTATTTTCAGCAATGGTAGTGGTTTGAACATCACGGGGACGGGTAGGAAGACAGGTTGAGGTGAGCATAATGGGTATGATGGTTAACTGTTGATGAACGTAAGTTGAGGTTAATTTTTAGCTAAAATGGCATGATTACCATTGGTTTCTGCTTTTTTCGCCGTTGAACGTTGTTGATGGCGTTGGGATACGGTTTGTTCGGGATCAATCCCTTCAAACGTAGGAGGAAGCCAAACCCGAATCACCATTAACATCCCCAAAACCAGTAAAAAGGCACAAGTGGCTAATACTTGCGTTGAAGGAATTTCTAAAACGCCTCTGACAATAAATTCTCGTAAAACCGAGACAATGGCCACTTCTACGGCAACCCCAATAGAAATCCGTTGTTCTTTGAGGTAAATAATCAACAAACGGAATAACTCCACCCAAATAAGCAACGATAAAATATCCGCCGTCACCACATGAAATTGCAACGGTGGCAAAAGAGACAGTACCATTGAATATAGTTGCAACACCATGAAGCAAAAGAGTCCTAAACACAAACAGATAACAATAGCATCTTGAATCACTTCTAAAATGTTGACGATACGGTTGAGGTTAAGCCAACTCTTGCGCTGTGAGGAAGGATTTTTTAAAGATTCGTACATGATCGTCAGGTTTTAAAAGGTAAGAATGAGAAATGTAGGGAAACTGAGAGACAATAAGGAAATCCTCTGATGATATAACCCTTTTGCCTGTTGCCTATCTTTAATAATGAGTTCCTACTTTGCGATGATGCACTGCCGTTAAACCCTCAACTTTCGAGACTCGTCCGGTTTGCACGGTGCTATAAATCATCCAGTGATCGCCGCAGTCAGTTCGGCTGATCACTTGACATTCGAGGTAAGCTAAAGCATTGGCTAAAATTTGAGAGCCATTTTTAGCTGGATAAGTTTTAATACCGGCAAAGCGATCGGCCCCTGGGGAAAAGCGTTTGAGAAAGTGCTTCATGATTCCTTGTGCGTTCCCTTCTTCGAGTACATTGAGAACAAAGCGATCGCCGGGGTGCAATAAAGACTCAATCGCGCGATCTTTTGATACTGCAATAGCAATTCCTAAGGGTTCTAAACTCGCTTGAATCACCCAAGAAGCTAACATTGAGCCGGCAATTTCCCCTTTATTGGCTGTAATTAAATACAATCCATTACTAATACGTCCCAATGCTCTTTCTAATCCCGAATCTATCTCTTTTAAAGTTTTGATCGAGCGATCTCTCATTATCCATTGGCCGAGATCCGTTCCTGCTTCTTCGGCCATTTTTTTGGTGCTAGGGGTGGGCCAATACTGCTCGGTTAAGCTCGAAACGCTCCAGTTGAGGGAGGAAGTCCCATTTTCTCCCTCTGCTCCCCCTGCATCCCCTGCTCCCCCTGCTTGTCTCAACAGACAAATTTCCTTAACGGAGCAGTCTTGAGGGGTGGGGGCAGTTTTCACTAAAATTGGGGGAAATCCCTCGGTTACGCCAATTTCTTGAAATTTGTTCCGTAGGGGGTAAATGGGTTCGTCTTCTCCTCCCCCTGACTCAAATAAACCGATCGCTTGTTTGGGATGGGCAACGGCTAAAATGGTATTGACGATAATTTGGGCGTGATCATCACCTTGAGAAGGCATTCCCAATACTAACCCTTTGGCTTCATACACCAGTTGTCGGGTTTCGTGGGGATCGGTAGTGGATAAATCAATTAAGTCAATATTAACCTCGGTTTTTTGCAGTCCTTGGGCAATTTTTCTGGCGATTTCTTCACCATAGCCATAGTTTTCGTCATAAAAGATGACCACTAAATTATCTGTTTTTGCCTGTTCTTTACTCCATTTACCATAATCATTAATCCATTGGGTAATATGATGTTTTAATAAGGGACCGTGTCCGGTGGCAATGGTATGAATATCTAGCTTATCAATGCGTTTTAAAGCTGCTAAAACGGAGCGAGCATTAGGACCCATTAAACAGTCGTAATAATATTTGAAGTCTGCTTGCAGTAAATCAGGTTCTTCGTCATAAATGTGATCGTCGCAATAGTGCATTCCAAACACATCACAAGTGTAAAGAATACTCGTTTTTTGATCATAGGTAAAAATTGTGTCAGGCCAATGAAGATTAGGCGCAGAAATAAATTGCAATTCGTGTCCTTTACCTAAATCTAAGCGAGATCCACTCTTAACAATAAGACTATTAAAAGGTTGATGCACCATATTCTCTAAGAATTGTATGGCAACTTTTGAACCAACAATGGTAACATTGGGAGCAAGTTTTAAAATGTCTTTAACTAACCCACTATGATCCGGTTCGGTATGACTAACAACGAGATAATCTAGGGTTGATACATCAATTAAACTCCCTAAACAATCTAAATATAATTGTTTAAATTTTCCATGAGATGTATCAATTAATGCAGTTTTTGCTCCTTCTATGATGAAAGAATTATAAGTGGTTCCATTTCTTAAACCAAACTCGATATCAAAGCGATCGCGATCCCAATCTAAACAACGAATTGTTGTCGTATCTTCACCAATATTACTCGTTTGTAAGGTTAAACGATTTAATGCTCTCAACTGCGTACCTTGATCGGTGAGTGCAACCATACACTGCTGCCTCCAAATAACTCTTTTTACAAAACTTAAACTTGCTTAAGTCCCATTATGACTTGACCCCATAGATTTTGTAAAATGTCAATTCTTTAAGTTTAATATAAGTAAATTTTATATAAATACATATAAATGATTACTATTTCTAAGAGTTTGAAGGTGAACTTAATCCGCTATATAAAACTTACTCAATCTGAGTTCGACATAAAGCAATTTTTGGACAACCTACCCTTTCTCGCCAAGTCTCAAACCCTGATTCTATGGTTGAAAAAATGATAACTCCTAACACCGAACTCAGGTTTGAGTTAAAATTATCAAGGGGATAAAAATATAGCCCCATAACCCAATCATGTCCAAATTTTTAAACGGTTCCCTAACTAAATTTATCGCTTTTTTATTAAGCATTGGCTTAATGTTTGAATTAGTATCTCACATTATTGTTGAGGGACTTTGGTTTCAAGAAGTCGGTTATGTAGACATCTTTTTTAAACAATTAGCTTGGCAGTTGGGGTTATGGGGGATTATTAGTGGTTTTTCTTTCTGGTTTTTATGGGGTAATTTACGTCAAGCTAAACGCCATCAATGGAATTTTATTCCTCAAGTTCTCCCGAAGAATGACAAGAGACGAAAACAACGAAAACAAAGAACACCCCAATTAATTCCTGAATCTCGTTCTTTTGGTCTTTTCTGGTTAATTATTTTCATTGTTAGTTTAGGAGGTTTAATGGGATTAATGCTACTTTATTACAGTGAAGTAGCTTATCGTGTTTGGACTCCAGATTTTACCTTACCCAATATTACTCCTCCCCTCCCAACCCCCTTCTTTTTTAATTCTATTCCTGAAATTATATCTCAACTAAAAAATCATTTATGGAAAGTCGGCATTATAGGAGTTATTATTATTGGAATTTTTTTCAAAGGTTCATTATATCTGAGAATAATATCTTTAGCTTTTAGCATGATATTTGGTCTAGTTTTATCAGGAAACTGGACAAGGATTTTACAATATCTTAATCCTACTACTTTTGGAGACATTGACCCCCAATTTAGTCGAGATATTGGTTTTTATATTTTTCGTCTTTCTTTTTGGAAATTGATTAATTTCTGGTTAGGCGGATTATTTTTATTAGGATTTATTACAGTAACTTTGACATATTTATTATCAGCGAATAGTTTATCACAAGGGAAATTTCCTGGATTTTCTCGATATCAACTTCGCCATTTATATATTTTAGGTAGCCTTCTTATGTCCATTATCGGACTCTATTATTGGTTAGCAAGGTATCAATTATTGTACTCAACTCAGGGGGTTGTTTTTGGAGCAAGTTATACAGACATTTATTTTCTACTTCCTGTATACACCATAGCCGCCATTATGGCCATCATAATTTCATTATGGTTATTAATTAAGGGAATAACAGGATGGGGACGCTATGCTCAAATTCGTTCATCAAAACGTTCTAAATTAAATAATCTTCCTTTTTCTTCTTTACCATTTGCACTTTATTTAACTATTATAATCGTATCATTTTTAGGTCAACAAGTAGTACAAAGTTTGATGGTAGAACCGAATGAATTAGCAAGAGAAACCCCTTATATTCAACGTAATATAGAATCAACTCGTCATGCTTTTGGTTTAGATAAAATTTCGGTTGAAACCCTTAAAGGAACAGGTACTTTAACCAAAGAATCTTTAGAGAAAAATCGTCTGACAATTAATAATATTCGACTTTGGGATTCTCGTCCTCTCCTACAAACTAACCGTCAATTACAACAATTACGTCTCTATTATAAGTTTAATGATGCTGATATTGATCGTTATACGATTCCTGTTAAAAATAATAGAAATTTAACCCAAAAAGCTAAGCAACAAGTTTTGATTGCTGCTAGGGAATTAGATTATAATGAAGTACCAGAACAAGCAAAAACTTGGGTTAATAAACATTTAGTTTATACTCATGGTTATGGGTTTACTTTATCTCCGGTTAACCGAGTTGCTCAAGGAGGTTTACCTTTCTATTTTGTACAAAATATTGGTACAGAAAATAATGCAGGAGAGTTACAAACTTCGAGTAATTTAATTCGGGAGAGTATTCCTATTGATAATCCTAGAATTTACTTTGGAGAGTCAAGTAATACTTATATTATGACCAATACCGAAGTCAAAGAATTAGACTATCCCAGTGGTCAAGATAATGTTTATAATATTTACGATGGAAGAGGAGGCATTAAAATAAAAAATTGGGGGAGAAGATTACTATTTGCTGAGTATTTAAAAGATTGGCAAATGATTTTTACTCGAAATTTTACCCCCAATACCCGATTAATCTTTCGTCGTAATATTAATCGTAGAATTAGAATGATTGCGCCTTTTTTAAGGTTTGATCGTGATCCTTATCTCGTTACGGCTAAGGTTGAAAATGATAATAATAAACCAGAAGAAACAACTTTATACTGGATAATTGATGCTTATACTACTAGCGATCGCTATCCCTATTCAGAACCCGGCGATCGCCCGTTTAATTATATTCGTAATTCTGTCAAAATTGTTATTGATGCTTACAATGGTGACGTTAATTTCTATATTGTTGATCCTAGTGATCCTTTAATTCAAACTTGGAAGAAAATTTTTCCCACTCTCTTCAAACCTTTTTCAGAAATGCCGATTTCTCTTAAGGTTCATATTCGTTACCCCAAAGATTTATATAATACTCAATCAGAACGTTTATTAACCTATCATATGCAAGATCCTCAAGTGTTTTATAACCGAGAAGATCAATGGCGTATTCCTCAAGAAATTTATGGAGAAAATCAACAACCCATTGAACCCTATTACTTGTTAATGAGTCTCACCAGTGACGCGCAAGAATTTATCTTATTTAGTGTTTATACTCCTACCAGTCGTAATAATTTAATTGCTGGTTTATTTGCTCGTTCTGATGGGGATAATTATGGTAAGATGTTATTGTTTGAATTGCCGAAACAACGGGTTATTTATGGACCAGAACAAATTGAAGCGTTAATTAATCAAGATCCGGTTATTTCTCAACAAATTTCCCTTTGGAATCGTCAAGGTTCACGAGTTATTCAAGGTAATTTGTTAGTTATTCCTTTCTTTGCAGAACAATCTTTACTCTATGTTGAACCATTATATTTAGAAGCAGAACAAAATAGCTTGCCGACTTTAGCAAGAGTGATTATGGTTTACGAAAATCAAATTGTTATGTCAGAAACCCTATATGAAGCATTAACCTCTATTTTTGAACCCAAAAAAGTTAATCCTTCTACCATTATTAGAGAAGTGGATCAAGAAGAAGAAATTCTTGTCCCTGAGTAAAATGGATAAAATTAAAATGGGTAAAGTATAGGATAAAAAACAATTATCATGAACTTAGAGACAATTCAGCAAGAAATCGCCACCTTACCTCCTGATGCACAACAGATTATCTTTGACTTAGTAGAAGTCTTGAAAAAACGCTACTATCAAGATCAAAAAAACCTTCAGATAACTCAATAGAGGAATGGTCAGATTTTATCGGTTTTACAGAAGCAGAACCTGATTTATCCAGAAATTATAAAACTTACTTGAATAAAGAACTGGATGAAAAATATGATTATTAACGTATTTAACCTAACCTTTTATCCGAATTGTTCAGAATAATGATCCATGCTTTTGCTATTTTTGTAAATTCAGTTCTGTATTGAAACTTAGAATTTTCATCAAAAGTTTGATCAATGTTTTCAAGCACATTAATTGATGCTTTAATATTAATTGGCTCACGTGATATTAGAAATTTTTTAATCGAATCATCAATACTTTCGCTAACATCTAAAAATACAGACAGTGATGGATAAAAAACCACAGGAATAGGTTGAGGTATCCAAGCTAATTTTTTATATATCTTTGCGATGTCAATTGTAGTTTGACATTGTTGTAATATAGGTACTATGATTTCATATAAAATTAAAGTACAGTTTTTAGGAAGAGAATCTATCCACAAACCAACAGCAATTTTAGCCTCTAGTAAATTATCTTGATACTTCTTTAAGATTTTTATCAAGCTTTCTTTGGCGTAAAATTTTTCGATTAAATCTTTATTTAAAAAATAGGTAACAATCGTTGTACTAAAAAACATTAATAAACTAGGAACCAGTGGCAACCACCAACCAAAAGTAAAGAAAATAAAATAAGCAATTGTTAATAATAGCCCAATCCAAAGTATAGTGTATGCAAACCATAAAAAATTCTTGAAATACCAATAATACCACGGCATAATTGCACCAATAAATCCCCACGAAATAATTAAGATCCACTCTATATAATCAGGTAATGGGACTAATAAGTTCTCTCCGTCTAAAACTGTACTTAATATTTGGCTGATTATAGTACCATGAAGTTCAATACCAAACATTTGAAAATTCTCAATAGCTCTAGCGGTATAAGGAGTCGGAAAACTATCCTGTGTGCTAGGTGCAAAAACACCAATTAAAACGATTTTATCCTTAATCGATTTAGATTCAAAGTTTTTGGTCAGAACGTCTTGGAAACTAATTTGTTGAGCTATTTTTTGTGATCGATAACGCACTAAAACTTGCCAACCAGAGGCTTCTGACTCAGGTAACTTATAACCTCCAGAAGTCTGAACAAGACGAGGAAAAATAGTAGAATTTATTTTCAAACTATCAGGATTAACGACAAAATTCTCCAGCTTTTTTTGAAGTTTTAGATATTGAAGGCTAACTTGAAGAGCAAAAGAATACTCTCGTATTTTACCACTAGAAGATTGTAAATACAGATATGAACGACGTACCACATTATCAAAATCAATTAGTACATCAGCGTATCCTACTCGTGAACTAGGAATGTTTGGGGGTGCGGGTGTTCCTCTCTGATTACCACTGGGTAATGCCTTAAGGGTTATGATGTTATCAGCTTTGAATACCTCAGATAGTTTTTTGGTTCCAGGGGGGTGGGGAATATCTCGATAGATACTTAAGCCAATGACAGCAGGTTGATGGGTTTGTATAGTTTCAAGGACTTGAGCTATGGTTTCATCAGATATTGGCCATATTGAGAATTGTTGTATATCCTGTTCAGTAATGCCAACAATGAGAAGACGAGGATCAGGAGAATGATGAGAAGCAATACGAGTCATATAATCATAGGACGCTAATGCTGACCACTGAAGCCAACCGAACTGACGAACAGTCAATAAACATAAGGTTGTTATTGCAACTGAACCAATAATCGATAAAACAGATTGTTTTAAGCGAAAAGCTTTTATATGGGGTTTTTGCTGTTTAGCTTCCTTTTGAGCTTTGATAAAGATTTCTGAGGCTTTTTTCCAGGAACTATAGGATTTTTCTGCTTCTATTTGCTTCATTTTTGCGTCTTCTAACTCTTTAATCTTTGCTTTTTCATATTCATCACTCTGGTTATAAAATTCTTTTGCTTCGCTAGGATACAGTAAATAAGATTGTAACTTTTCCCATTGTTGTCTTACCTGTATTAATAATCCTCCCATCATCAAGTTTTCATTAATAGGATGATTTAGCCATTGTTGTCGTTGATCTTCTAATCTTTCACTGAGTCGCAATAAATCTCTATCTTCCTCTCGCCACTGTTTAAACCTTTGCCATCCTTCAATTAACGCTTCATGTACTAAGTCAACCCATCCATTATGAATAGTATTAGAAGATATATCACTACCTGTAACTAATAAACGAGCATTAACTAATCCTTGCTTACCATAAATCAGTTTTTCTAAAATTTCCTGCTTTTCTTGGTCTTCATTGGCAATATTTACTAAAATTTCTTTTGGTTGTCGTTGTCTGGTATCTTGTTCTTGATTATTGGTACGAATTAACCGCAAAAAAATCAATTTAATTAGCTCTTTTTCTATCTCTGTCCGTTCTTTTTGAGGATTCTCTCTGTCGTAGTATTGATAGTTATAAACTTTCTCTGCATAAATATCTAAAGCTTTCGTTAACCCTGTTTTATTTATCTCTTTGTTCTTTTGTTTCCCAGTCTCACTTTCTCCCAACTTTTCATAAGCATCTAACGTCAACATTTTATTATCTTCATCTCGTTTTTCCCATAAAAGTGTCAAAGCAAACTCTAATAAAGGTAAAAATCCTTGTTTTTTGCCTACATCACTTAATAACTGAAGCAATAAATCATGTTCTATTTGATATCCTTGACGTTGAGCCGGTTTAATAATAATGTCTTGTCGATATTTCCCTTCTAAGGAAGGAATATAAATGGCCTGATGTTGAATAATTTGACATAAAGATTGATATTGTAAGCAGCGATCTAAAAAATCTGCTCGCATTGTGGTGATAATGACAAAATTATCTTCATTTTTCACCTTAATTTGGGTAATCAGGTCAATAAACCGCTTTCTCTCTTTTTCTCCACTGCAAAGCGTAAACACTTCTTCAAATTGATCAATAAATAGAAAATATTTGCGAGAATTGGGCAAAAATTGAACAATATCCCTGATTCCTCTCTCTTCATCCTCAATTATTTCTTTTAATTCAACTTCATCTAAACTTACATAATCCATAAAAACTTGCCTTAACTTGGTTAAGGGGTCAATTCCTGGCTTAATCGTTGGTAAAATACACCATTCTTGACTTTTTGCTTCCAACCATGCCATAACTCCTGCATACACCACCGAAGATTTACCACTCCCAGAAGCCCCAATAATGGGAATAACGCCAAAATTCTCTAATTTTTGTTTAATATCCTCCGTTAATCGTTGTCTCCCGAAGAAAAACACTTTTTCCTTGCTTGTAAACACATTTAACCCTTGATAGGGACAAACAATTTCCCCGTTATTATCCCGTATGGGTTCAATTTTTGGGATTTCTTCGATATTAGCTAGAGGATACTTCACTAAAGTAATTGATCCACCAATTCCCATGTGTATTGGAGTTTGCAACTTATCCCCAATTTTCCTATTGATAACATCAAAGAGGTGATCGCAACTTATTTTCCCTTTTTCGTCTTTATTCTTATCAGATAATCCCTCAATAATTGCCCCAGAAAATACACTATGTTCTTCTTTTCTAATGGTTTTTGCTGTTTCAAAAGAACGACAAGCTGTTATTAAGTAATAATTCTGTCTATATTCAAATGTGTTTAAACTCTTCTGCATTAAATGGGTTTCAATAAAATTACCACTATGACAACAATCTAATAATAAAACAAATTCACTTAAATTGGCCTGTTGAATGAGAGAATCTAATCTTTTTAAAGGAAAACCCTTGTTTTGAGCAATAATTTTCTTTTTTTCTACAATTTTGTTGTTTTCTCTTGTCACTTGAGTATCTGATGTAGCTAGAAATCCCTCTTCTTCGTCAAACTGGTGGCAAGTAAATCCATGTCCGGTAAAATAAACTAAGGCAGATTGTCCCTGAGTGATTTGATTAAAAAATAGCTTTAAAGTCTCATAAAGCTGAGCAACTGTTACTTTTCCTGCTTTAATCTCGTAGTCTGCTGTCTCAGCATTCCCTTTTCTGGGTAATCTGGTTATGTCATAGTCTCCATATTGATGTAAAATTTGAGCGATCGCCTCTGCATCACGAGTGGTTTTCTCAAGGGGTTTAAAGTGATCGTATTCAGGAATGGCAATAATTAAGGCATATTTTGTCATTCTTTAAAAAAGAGAAGATAATTTAACTTCTATTTTAAACTATGATTTAATATAATCAAGAGATTAACGAAATAAAATGACAACAAAACTATATTTTGAAACCGATCAAGGATTAAAAGATATTGATATCAACTCTGTTGCTATTTGTAGCACAGAAGATGATGATGGTATTGATGACATGGGAGGTTTACCTATTGATATTAATGAACAACTGGATCAAGCACAACAAATGATCCGAGACTGTGCAGAATATACCGTTAATTCTTTCAAGAATTTTGCTGCTGCTGAAGTAGATGAAATTACGTTAAAATTTGGTATTAAATT
>JASJDD010000174.1 GCA_030065735.1 Crocosphaera sp. | reverse complement strand
GCAGCAAAGGCTTTGGCAGTATCATCTAATAATTGACGCTGCTCAGGGGTAGGTTGAAACTTGACAACTAAAGTTAAGACTTGTTTCATCGACCTTAAAAATTCACAGAGGTAAGTTTAGCATAATATCGTGTGCAAAGCACGTTTGTTTGTTGGTCGCAATTCCTCCCACGAACTTCGTGCCTTGTTCTGGGCTTCCTTGCGACATTTCGGTGAGGGGGAATTATCCCCCTGAACTTCTTAAAATCGTTTAAGTAATTGATTAATTAATTTATTAATTTTTTTTAGCTTCTTGTCTAGCGTTACGCCATGCTTTAACGGTACGACCCAGATTTTGGGTGAATTCTTGCCATCCCCACCAACCACCGACTCGATGTTCATCCCAAGAGGCAGAAAAGATGCCATAACTTAACCCTAAAACTCCTAGACCAAATAGGCCTAAACTAACTGCACCAACAGCAGAAGTCGGAATATCTAACCAGTCATGACTAACAATCCAATAGAAGATAAAAAATGACGACATTCCTAATCCAGTGGGAATACCCGAAAAGATCGCCATTCGTTTGATCATTCTTTGACTGACGTTCTCAGGGATAGCACTTAGACTGGCATTATTCGAGCGGTTTTTAGGTTTTTGAGAACTTTTAGGAGAAGTATTAACAGTTTCTTGAGTTTTCTTTTGTTTCTTCTTTTTTTTCTGACGAGGTTCAAATGGAATGGAGTTCCGCGAGGAGTTAGCTGCCATAAGTTTTGAAATTTAATAGTAGATTCTGAGGATGAAAATGTGATTGATAACACACTTTTATTGATTTTAACCCACATTCTGCTCTAGAGGTAATTAATCTTAGAAGTTGAACAATGCCAATGGGAGGTTAACGAAGTCAGAAGTTCCTCACTCCGTTCCGGCGCTATCGCACAGAAGTTGTTTTTGTAACGAGGCATAAATCCTCGTTACAAAAACTTTTCGCTTTAAAAAGCCAGGTTGAAAAGCTTTGGGATCAAATACTATGTTTATCATGCCATTTTTCAGGTGTAATAGTAATTAGTTCCTCCTGTTTTTCAACTCTTTCTATCGCTTCTAATAACTCTCGTTTATTAGCTTCTGTAGAAAGTAAATATTCTGTAGTAAAGGGTTTAACTCTTTGTAAAAGTTCTTAATTAGGAAATTTTTGTATAGTTTGTGAGACATCTTATTATTTAGTCTTCCATAAGCTATAATTATAAACCACACCCTGTTATTTCCTCCTGCCTCCTTCAATATTTTCTCATCCAATTTTAAGCTGAGGCTATTATAATTTGAAAGATAGCTTGAGATAGGATTGTTTATGAAATTCCTAAAGCTATTGCTTCTCCCAAAAGGAGATAAATTGTTGAAACTCAAGGATTTTGTATTCCCTAAATAATAGCCTTATCGATTATGAAACCTGTTGATTTTTTACTCATTATTCATCCCGCATTAGCGATTATTTTTGTTTTTCCTTTGATTGGTATTGTTTCTTATTATTCCTGGCAAACTCGTCAAAGACGCTTAGCTATTCTTGACAAGAATAAAAGTAAAATCCCTCCTATTGTCGGACCAGAACACGTTAAAATAGGGCGTTGGTTATCGAGTGTGGTGGTGGCAATTACCTTATTTGGACTTGCTTATCCTATTGGGGAAAATATCATTAAAAATCAAATATGGTCTAGTAATTTATTACAATTTATTTTCCTAATTTTGATGTTTGTTTTAACTGCTGTTTCTCTCTATTTTCTTCATAGTGCTAGACAAAAACATTGGCGAGGAATTTTTGCCACTTTAACAGGGATGGGAATTGTAATTTTAGGGTGTCAAGATGGCGTATTTCGTCGGACTAACGAGTGGTATATCTCCCATTATTATTATGGAATTGTTGCCGCTTTATTAATGATTTTTTCCTTAGCTGTGGTTGAAGACATTTATAAAGATAAGTCGAATCGTTGGCGAAATCTTCATATTATTCTTAATTGTTTCGCTTTGTTATTGTTTATGGGACAAGGTATAACAGGAACTAGGGACTTATTAGAAATTGGCAAATATAAATTAGGAGGATAACAAGACTATCTTAGAAACGGGAGATGATGGGCTTTAGAAAGTAAATGTAGAATTAAGAATTTAGAATTTTTATGGTTCTGCATTCTTAATTCTACATTCTTAATGCTCCTAGTCTCTAGAGAGTCTAGCGGATATATTCCTTAAGAATGCTATTACGATTCGGATGACGCAATTTCCTTAATGCTTTCGCTTCAATTTGACGAATGCGTTCACGGGTAACATTAAAAATCTGGCCAATTTCTTCTAGAGTTTTCATCCGTCCATCATCTAACCCATAACGTAACCGCAAGACATCTCTTTCCCTGGGGCTTAAAGTATCGAGAACATTCTCTAAATCTTCCCTTAGGAGGTTCTTCGATACCTCATCTTCTGGGGTTTCTCCATCCGCTTCAATAAAATCCCCCAAACGGGAGTCTTCTTCTTTCCCGATGGGGGTTTCTAAGGAGATAGGCAGTTGGGCTGATTTAGCAATGAACCGTAACTTTTCAATGGTCATTTCCATGCGGGTCGCAATTTCTTCCTCAGTGGGTTTGCGGCGCATTTCTTGAGAAAGGAGTTTTGTGGTTTTTTTGATGCGGGAGATCGTTTCGTAGAGATGGACTGGAAGACGAATGGTGCGAGATTGATCGGCGATCGCTCTAGTAATGGCTTGACGAATCCACCAAGTGGCATAAGTCGAGAATTTATAGCCCTTCTCATGGTCAAATTTTTCAGCAGCGCGGATCAAACCTAACGATCCTTCTTGAATCAAATCTTGGAAAGACAAACCACGATTCATGTATTTTTTGGCGATGGAAACCACCAAACGGAGGTTAGAATGAACCATTTTATCCTTAGCCTTGCGTCCTAAATATAAACGACGCTTAAACTTAGGCAGATAGGCTTTAGATTCCAGTTTCCAGGTTTTTTCTAAATCTGAAATAATCTCCGCTTTTTGCAACATGGCGGTTACTTCAGACCATTTAGGGTCTTTATCTTTAGCTGATTGGGCGCGGAGCATTTGCTCAATGTTTTCCCATTGGAAGATCCGTTTAGCCCATTGTTCATCACTGGGAACTTGATCGAGTTCTTCCCATAAAGCTTCTCTGATGCGCTCAAGTTGGAGTAAATCAGCAATTTTTCGAGCCAATTCAATTTCTTCTTCGGCCCGTAAAAGTCGAATGCGACCTATTTCTTGCAAATAAACCCGAATGGAATCCTCGGTGTAAGGTTTTTTCTTACTAGGATCTCGACGACGAGAAGCACTAATCTTTCGCGTTTTTTTAGTTTCTGGTTCAACAATGTCATTGCTAGATGTGTCCAGGTCTTCGTCTATAAAGAATGCTACTTCCATCTGAGATTCAGTCAGGGTTAATAGGTCGTTAGCCTGCGTCATGCCGTTTTCCTCTTGCTCCTTCGATGCAAAACTAGAAGTAATGGTGAATTATTAGTTGAGTTAGTTAGATGAATCTTCGTCAACTATTTTTAGGATAGACTCAATTTTCTTAGACCATACGAGATCATCGGGATTTTTTAGGATAGGTGGTTATTCATTCCATTATCATCAAAACCTCACAATTCTCAGTCAAGAAAATGAAAGACTCCTCCGATTGTAGCCTCAATTACTAAAAATCGGGGACAGTTTTTGCTTTAATGGTCTCAAGATTCTGCGAATCTTGACTCAGATTAGCCCAAGTTCAGGGTTAGAAAGCTTAGACAATCGGTCAAACTTTCAACTATTTTAGGCAAATTTTCTTCTGAGATTAGGTAATGGTGAGTCTAACTGGTTAAGAAAAAGTGGTACTTTTGTCCCTCAGAGACGGGAAAATTTACTGCTTTTACTCATACGTTAGCAAAGTTTTTGGGCTATCGATCTATTCAGAGCCAACAAACACCGATTAAATATCAAAGTTTGATGACCCTTAATGAAGTCAGAAGTCAGAAGTCAGAAGTTCCTCACTCCGTTCCGGCGCTATCGCACAGAAGTTCCTCACTCCGTTCCGGCGCTATCGCACAGAAGTTCCTCACTCCGTTCCGGCGCTATCGCACAGAAGTTGTTTTTGAGACTAAAGATTTACCCCTTCGCTCGAAGTCAGAAGTAGATACGGAAGGCCGATTATTCAGTTTTCGCCTGATCATTCATCGGTTATCACAAATACTTTATGTTGTTGCTCACTAGCCACTATTCACTGTTCAAAGGACTGATATCGTCAAGAGACAGACCCCAATGCCCCAAGTTAGACCAATCAAAACTTGGAAGGGGGTATGTCCCAGTAACTCTTTCAATCTCTCTTCTGTATTGAGATGATGGCTGTCATGGAGAAACTCATCGAGTAACTGATTGAGAATCCGAGCTTGTTTTCCGGCTGCTTGACGAACGCCGGCAGCATCATACATGACAATGACAGCAAACAAGCAGGCAATGGCAAATTCTGGACTTTCCCATCCCCTACTCAACCCAACTCCGGTAGCTAAAGCTCCAACTAGAGCAGAGTGTGCGCTCGGCATTCCCCCTGTGCTAACTAGGTAACGAAAGTTAATTTTGCGATGACGAATTAACTCAATAATTAATTTTAACCCTTGGGCAGAAAAGCAGGCCATCAAGGACACCAACAGTATTTTGTTGTGAAAAATTGCTTCAAAATCCTGCATGATTAATGGTGAAAACGTTTAGTTTTTGCGAGCAACAATAAATTGGGCAATGGCTTCTAGGGGTTGAGCTTGTTGGCCGTAAGGACTCAGTTGAGCGATCGCATCATCGATTAGGGCTTGAGCTTGTTTTTGAGATTCTTCTAAGCCCCATAAACTGGGATAGGTTACTTTTTGCGCCCGTTCATCTTTTCCGGCTGTTTTGCCTAATTCTTCGGTGCTAGACGTTACGTCTAAAATATCATCAATGATTTGGAAAGCTAAACCAATGTTCTGAGCGTAACGAGACAGCCGTTCTAGGTCTTCTGGTTTAGCTCCAGCTAAAATAGCTCCAGAAACCACAGAAGTCTCTAATAATGCCCCTGTTTTGTGGATATGAATGAATTTTAAGGTTTCTACGGTCACGTCGGATTTGCCTTCAGATTCCAGGTCTAACACTTGACCTCCCACTAACCCAGCCGCCCCAACGGTACGACCTAAACGGGCGATGACATCGATGAGGTTGGGTAAATCTACATTACGGGTTTGGGTGGCAACATATTCAAAGGCGTAGGATAATAGAGCATCTCCTGCTAAAATGGCAATGTCTTCTCCATAAACCTTATGATTGGTCAATTTCCCCCGTCGATAATCATCGTTATCCATCGCAGGGAGATCGTCGTGAATCAAGGACATGGTATGGATCATTTCTAGGGCGCAAGCTGTGGGGAGTGACATTTCTGCTGTCCCTCCCATTAGCTCACAGGTCGTTAAGCAAAGAATGGGGCGTAATCGTTTCCCTCCCGCTAAAAGAGAATAACGCATGGCTTCGTAGATTTTTTCGGGACGGGTAATGGGAAGGGATTGATCTAGGGCTGCTTCAACCAACTGTTTTTTGTCTTTGAGATAGGACGCAAGATCAAAATCCGATACTTCTGTGTGCGTCACACGGTCTTCACCTGTCATAACCATGTCTGATTGCCTATAGTTAAGGATTATTTTGTATCATTTCTATCAGTTTACTTTACCAACAATAGCATCAAACGTGAAAGTCTTTAGTTTCTTGATCTTGGTCTAAAACTTAGCTGGTTGGCGCATCAAATCACTAATGGTTAGACCAATTTGAGGGCTACCTTCAAAAACACTGCCCACATCAAACCGTTGTAAGTGAATTTTAGCAAGATGGTAAGCATCTGCTGGCAAAGGAATATAACCGGCTTCTACTACTAATTCTGGAGCCTTATCTAAATAGTATTCGACAAAAACCTCTAAGGCTGGATTTTCCTGGGCTCGTTTGGCGTTCACGTAGATAAATAGGGGACGGGATAAAGGACTATACTCTTCATTTTCTACTGTTTCTACTGAAGGGATAACCCCACCATTGCCACTATCAATGGCCACAGCCTTGAGTTTATCTTGATGTTGCTGATAATAACCGAAACCAAAATAACCAATGGCGTTGGTATCTTGAGCAACCCCTGTCGCTAATACCTCATCATCCTTGCTGTTTACGTAGTCTTGACGACTGACTCCTGTTTCTCCTACAATCGCTTTGGTGAAGTAGTCGTAGGTTCCTGAGAGTTGATCGGGTCCGTACACAGTTAAAGGGCGATTAGGATAACTGCTATCGACTTGATTCCATTGGCTAATCTTATTTTGGGCTGCAGGTTCCCAAATGGTTTTTAGTTGTTCTACGGTTAAGGTTTTAGCCCAATTATTATTAGGGTTCACTACGACAGTAATGGCATCAAAAGCAATAGGAAGCTCAATATAACGAATTTCGTTACTGTTGCAGGTTGCCATTTCTTCGGTGGAAATGGGACGGGACGCTGCATTGATATCCGTTTCCCCTGTGCAAAATTTCTTAAATCCTCCGCCAGTTCCGGAAAATTCCCCTTCTATTTTAAGCTCTTTAATGGATTGCTTGGTGGCTTCGCTTTTATAGGTTTCGAGAACAATCTCGGTGATGGGAAACACGGTACTTGAGCCATCAATTTTTATCGGTTCCAGGAGGGATTCATCCACAGAACCACAAGCAGATAGTAAAGACAAGGAGATAAACGCGACACCCCAGGTTCCGCTCTTGAAAATTTTATCAATATTCGTTATCATTTCCAGTTTTACCTTTTTCAAATAACAATAATTAGCCATTAATTTTTATAGTTAACTTAACTCTAACTTAAACAATTAACCTGCTCTTATCTATTTCTTATCTACTTGGCTGTCAAAAAAGGAGCCACTTTCCTACAATTGGGATGATGATAGTCCTTAATTGCTAACAAGGTAAAAAAATTAATCTTTTTTTTATAAAATTCAGTTTTAACAGAAGAAAAAAATCTTAAATTTTTAGATTTTATGAGTTTCTTAACCTGATGTTTACCATAAATGGTTAAATTCTGCTTTAAGATTTGTTTAGTCTATTCAATTAACAGAAAAGCCCTATGTTCACAACGGTGAAATCGAGTAAACGCAGGATAATAACATCCTTATCAATTCTGAGTTTAGCAGTCAGTTTAGGCGCTTGTGGAGGCGGTTCCTCAGATACCACCACTTCAACCCCTGATGGCGGAAGCGAAGGCACAAGCACTGCTTTAAACCCTCCCTTGGAAGGTAATGTGGCCTTAACCGGTGCAGGGGCATCCTTTCCTGCACCCTTATATCAAAACTGGTTTGTACAACTCAATAAAGCAGTCCCTCAATTACAAGTTAACTATCAGTCCGTTGGTAGTGGTGCCGGGGTAGAACAGTTTACCACGGGAACCGTTGACTTTGGAGCGAGTGATGTGGCCATGACAGACGAAGAAATCGCCAAGGTAGACAAAGGGGTGATCTTACTTCCTGTCACTGCGGGTAGCATTGTTATGGCTTATAATCTACCCGGAGTCGAAGGGCTAAAACTGACTAGAGAAGCCTACGTCGGCATTTTCAATGGGACTATTACCAAGTGGAATGATCCCAAAATTGCTGAAGCCAACCCTGACGTAGAATTACCCGATGAAGCGATTACCGTAGTACACCGTTCTGATGGGAGTGGTACCACCGGGGTATTTACCAAGCATCTCAGTTCCATTAGTGAAGAATGGGAACCCACCATTGGACAAGGAAAAAGTGTGGCATGGCCCACCGACAAAGGTACATTCATTGGTGGTAAAGGAAACGAAGGGGTAACTGCTTCCATTCAACAAAACAAATGGTCAATTGGTTATATTGAATATGGTTATGCCAAGAATAATGAGTTAGCCATGGCCGCTTTAGAAAACGAGTCGGGCAACTTTATTGAACCCACAGACGAAGCAGCATCAGCCACTTTAGATGCTGTTATCTTACCTGAGAATTTACGGGCATTTATCACCGACCCAGAAGGGGATGATTCCTATCCCATTGTCACCTATACTTGGATTTTAGCCTACGAAACCTACGACGATCCCCAAAAAGCGATCGCTGTGGAAACCATGATTCAGTATGCTTTAACTGAAGGACAAGAACAAAGTGTTGATTTAGGTTATGTAGCTTTACCTCCTAGTGTGAGAGAAAAAGTTGCTGCGGCAGCTGATGTCATTAGTGGTGATTATGAAATTAAACTGAACTAGGTAGTGACCTCCTCATTGAGGGGAATACCTCACAAAAATTGCCATAAAAGCTAATTTTTTCCCTGATCATTAAACATTTCGTTCTCTCCTTACTTTTTTTCACTGTTGTTTGTGTTAGCAATTGAGCTTACTAATTTATCGTGACTCCATCATTTTCTAGACGACAAACCGGAGTGGGATTTCGCTCCGCTATGGAGAAAACCATTGATAATTGGTTTATTTGGCTTACGTTAGCCTTTGCCATTAGTATTGGTTTAATTCTTGTTTCTATTGCTTTGATTATTACCTGGCGCGCTTGGCCGGCTATTCAAGAATACGGATTCAGTTTCCTGGTCAATAGTTCTTGGAACCCCGTCAAAGGCCGAGAAGAATACGGCGCATTACCGGTTATTTATGGAACTTTAATTAGTTCTTTAATTTCTTTAGTTATTGCTGTTCCCTTGGGCATTGGAACGGCTATCTTTTTAAGTGAAAATTTTATCCCTTTAAAATTCCGCACCCCTTTGGTTTTCTTAGTAGAATTACTGGCAGCCATTCCTAGTGTAGTCTATGGACTGTGGGGGATTTTTGTTTTAATTCCGTTGGTTCAACCCTTTTCTACGTGGTTACATAATACTTTGGGTTGGATACCGTTGTTTGGTACCCCTCCGGCTGGTGGGCCCGGGATGTTTCCTGCGGGTATTGTCCTCTCGATCATGATTTTACCGATTATTACCGCTATTTCCCGCGACTCTTTAGCCTCCCTTCCCCCTGACTTACGACAAGCGTCTTTAGGATTAGGGGCAACCCGATGGGAAACCATTTTTCGTGTGTTAATTCCGGCTGCCTTTTCGGGTATCGTTGGGGGAATTATGTTAGCCTTGGGTCGGGCAATGGGAGAAACCATGGCGGTGACGATGATTATTGGCAATGTCAACAAAATTAGTGTTTCTATTTTAGAACCGGCTAATACCATCTCATCTTTAATTGCCAACCAGTTTGCTGAAGCGTCAGGAATGCAGGTGGCCGCCCTTATGTATGCAGGGTTAGTGTTAATGCTGTTGACGTTAGTGGTGAATATTGCAGCCGATTATATTGTTAGTCAAGTTCGGGCAAAATATTAGTCCGTCGTAATCATCTAACTATGGAAAATCAAGGATTAAGTCTAAAAAAAAAGCCGACATCTCCTCGTGCCTTATTTGATAGCTTCTGGACGGGGGTAGCTTCGCTATGTATGATTATCACCCTAATTCCTTTATTTGCGGTGTTAATTTTTGTCGGAATTCAAGGGTTTCGTCAAATTAATTTTGATCTGTTTACTCAATTACCACCACCTCCTGGACTTTCTGAAGGGGGTATTGCTAATGCCATCATTGGAACCTTAGTTACAGTAGCCATCGGAACCATTATTTCCGTTCCTTTTGGGGTGTTAGCTGCAGTGTATCTCTCAGAATTTAGCGGTGATAATCAAGTTGCTAAATGGGTGAGATTTGCGACTAACGTTTTAAGTGGGGTTCCCTCCATTATTGCCGGGGTATTCGCCTATGGTTTATTGGTAGCTACGGGGATTGTGGGCTTTTCTGCCGTTGCTGGAGGGGTTGCTTTAGCCGTTTTGATGTTACCAACCATTGTTAGAACGACGGATGAAGCCTTACAAATTGTTCCCCAAGACGTACGCTGGGCTGCCTTTGGTGTCGGGGCTTATAATTATCAAACGGTATTAAAAGTGGTGTTACCGGCTGCTATTCCTTCTATTTTGACGGGAGTGACTCTAGCCGTTGCCCGTGCTGCTGGAGAAACCGCGCCGCTTATTTTTACAGCACTTTACTCCAATTTCTGGCCCAGTGCGCCCCCAAAAGGACTTCTAGAACCTATTGCCACCTTATCGGTATTGGTTTATAACTACGCCATTGTGCCGTTTAAACCCCAACAAGAATTAGCTTGGGCAGGATCTTTAATTTTGGTTCTATTGGTCTTAATTACCAGTGTTACAGCGCGTATAGCGACTCGTCAGAAAACCTATTAATCAGTTATCAGTTATCAGTTATCAGTTATCAGTGGATAGTGATTGGTTAACTAGGAAAATGAGGCGTTTTATGAATTGTTTAAGGATAAAATTATGATGGAAAATATGGAACAAGATACAATCCCAGTAGAAAATTTGCAGACGGTTTTTTCTCTGGAACACGTTGATATTTATTATGGAGATTATCGCGCTGTTCGTGATGTTACGTTTACCATTCCCAAAAATAAAATAACAGCATTTATTGGGCCTTCAGGGTGTGGAAAAAGTACCATTTTGCGCTGTTTAAATCGACTCAATGATTTGATTGAGATATTTCATTTAGATGGAAAAATCAACTATCATGGACAGGATTTATATGCCTCTGATATCGATCCCATTGAGGTCAGAAAACGCATCGGTATGGTGTTTCAAAAACCGAATCCTTTCCCCAAAACTATCTATGATAATATTGCCTATGGTGCTAGGGTTAATAATTTTAAAGGAGATTTAGATGATTTAGTAGAAACCTCCTTAAGACGAGCGGTTTTATGGGATGAAGTTAAAGATAAATTAGGGGAAAGTGGCTTTTCTTTATCCGGAGGACAACAACAAAGGTTGTGCATTGCTCGTACCATTGCTGCTCAACCAGAAGTGGTGTTAATGGACGAACCTTGTTCAGCATTAGACCCCATTTCAACCTTAAAAATTGAAGAATTAATGCACGAATTAAAGGAAAATTATACCATTATCATTGTCACCCATAATATGCAGCAAGCCACACGGGTTGCTGACTATACTGCATTTTTTAACGCAGAAGCCACGGATAAGGGGAGTAAGGTGGGTTTTTTAGTTGAATATGACAATACAGAGACCATTTTTGGTAATCCCAGACACCAGGATACCAGAGATTACGTAAGTGGGCGTTTCGGCTAATTTTTAAGAGATTGATTGTTAATTAATGATTGAGGTGGAAACAATGATGACTGATATAGCAACAGAAACGGTTTTAAAGACTGAAAACTTAAACGTTTTCTACGGTTCTAATTTAGCGGTTAGGGACGTTACGCTAGATATTCCCATGAATAAAGTGGTCGCTTTTATTGGACCGTCTGGGTGCGGAAAAAGTACGGTTTTGCGCTGTTTTAATCGTATGAATGATCTGATTCCTAGTGCTAGAATTGACGGAAAAATTACTTATCATGGCAAGGACATTTATGCCAAAAAAGTTGATCCTGTAGACTTACGCTGTCGCATTGGGATGGTATTCCAAAAACCCAACCCTTTCCCTAAATCTATCTATGAAAATATTGCTTTTGGGGCCAGAATAAATGGGTTTAAAGGAGACATGGGAGAATTAGTAGAAACCTCTCTCAAGAAAGCATCCGTGTGGGACGAAACCAAAGATAAATTACATCAAAGCGGGTTAGCTTTGTCTGGGGGACAACAGCAAAGATTATGTATTGCTCGTACCATCGCCGTTAAACCAGATGTTATCTTAATGGATGAACCTTGTGCTGCTCTAGACCCCATTTCTACTCTAAAAATTGAAGAATTAATCCACGAATTGAAGAAAGATTATACCATTGTCATTGTCACCCACAATATGCAGCAAGCGTCACGGGTATCGGATTTAACGGCTTTTTATAACGCAGAAGCCACCGACAGAGGGGGTAAAGTGGGTTATTTAGTAGAATACGATAAAACTGAGGTGGTGTTTCAAAATCCTGCTCAAGAAGCCACTAGAGACTATGTTAGCGGACGATTCGGTTAATTCCAAAGCATGGCTAATTTCTTTTTGCTTTTGTCTGACCATTAAGTAACAATATAGCGTAGTATATAGGGGTAAATAGTAATGAAACGGACACTGTGTATCTAACCCCTAAGCAAGTACCAGAAAAATTTGGCTATCATCCGAAAACTTTAGTAAAATG
>JASJDD010000004.1 GCA_030065735.1 Crocosphaera sp. | reverse complement strand
GTACAGTTGCCGAAGATCAGCAAAGTTATTTATTAGAGTCAGTATGAAAGTTCTTGTTATTGGCGGTGACGGTTATTGTGGTTGGGCAACCGCCCTACATCTTTCCAACAAAGGGTATGATGTTGGTATTCTCGACAACTTAAGTCGACGCTATTGGGACTCTAAACTAGGAGTAGATACCTTAACCCCTATTGCCCCCATCCAAAAACGCATTCAACGTTGGCAAGAGTTGACAGGGAAAACCATTGACTTATTTGTGGGTGATATTACCGATTATAGTTTTTTGAGTCAAGCCCTCCAACAGTTTGAACCTGGAGCGATCGTCCATTTTGGGGAACAGCGATCAGCCCCTTATTCCATGATCGATAGGGAACACGCTGTATTTACCCAGGTTAATAATGTGGTAGGAACCCTGAATATTCTCTACGCCATGAAAGAAGACTTCCCAGACACTCACCTCGTTAAACTGGGAACCATGGGAGAATACGGCACACCGAATATTGATATTGAAGAAGGGTATATTACCATTGAACACAATGGACGCAAAGACACTTTGCCCTATCCCAAACAACCTGGCAGTTTCTATCATTTAAGTAAGGTACATGATAGTCATAATATCCATTTTGCTTGTAAAATTTGGGGCTTACGAGCCACTGATTTAAACCAAGGGGTTGTTTATGGGGTTTTGACGGAAGAAACAGGCATGGACGAAATGCTGATTAACCGTTTAGACTATGATGGTGTGTTTGGCACTGCTTTAAACCGTTTCTGTATTCAAGCAGCCATCGGTCATCCTTTGACAGTGTATGGTAAGGGTGGACAAACCAGAGGCTTTTTAGATATTCGTGATACGGTACGCTGTATTGATATCGCTATTCAAAACCCGGCTGATGAAGGAAAATTCCGTGTCTTTAACCAGTTTACTGAGTTATTTAGTGTTAAAGATTTGGCCATGATGGTAAAAAAAGCAGGGAATGCCATCGGTTTAGATGTGGAAATTAATAACTTAGAAAACCCCAGAGTTGAATTAGAAGAACACTATTTCAATGCAAAGAATACTAAGTTATTAGACTTAGGTTTACAACCCCATTATTTGTCTGATTCTCTTCTGGATTCTTTGTTAAATTTTGCTGAGAAATATAAAGGAAGGGTTGACAAAGAGCAAATTTTACCCAAAGTTTCTTGGCATCGGAAATAATTGATAATTGAGCCTTAAGTTAAGGGTGGCTACCTAGCCACCCATTTATTGGCCTACAGTGGGATAATTAGAACAATTGATCAAGTTAGTCGACAAATAATATTGTTACTTTTTTGACCAACTTTACCGATAATTTGACTATCAGTGTAACCTGCTTTAATTAATTCTTGCAAACAGCGATCGGCATTTTCTTCAGGAATAGAAGCTAATAAACCACCAGAGGTTTGTGGATCAAATAGGAGAGAATAGTTAGGATCATTTTCCCTGTCTTGAGCATCGGTTAAATAAATTTTATGGTCTAAATTTTTAGGGTATAAAGAACTGGTAATTCCTTGCTTAATGGTTTCTATAGCTCCTGTTAAAATTGAAATTTTATCTAAGTTTAATTCTACGGATACTTGAGATGCTTTCATCATTTCCACTAAATGGCCAACTAAACCAAATCCTGTGATATCAGTACAAGCAGAGGCTTGAAATTGTAAGAATATTTCTGAGGCTTTTTGATTGGATATTAGCATAGATTGTATGGCATTATCTATCCAGTAGCCTTTCGTTTTATTGATCATTTCTGCTGCTAATAATGTTCCGATTCCTAATGCTTTAGTTAGAATAATTTTATCATTAGGTTGCATTCCACTTTTTTGTAAAATGCAATTAGGCAAAATAAAGCCATTACAGGATAAACCAAAGCCTAGTTTTTCTCCTTGTAACGTGTGTCCCCCAATTAAAGAAACTTGAGTTTGATTGAGAATTTTGAGACATCCTTGTAATAATTGATATAAAATTTCTTCTACTACAGTATCAACCCCATAAGGTAATGTTATCACAGCAGAAACACTATGAGCTTTAGCTCCCATTGCCCATAAATCACTTAAACAATGATTCGTAGTAATTTGTCCAAAAAGGAAAGGATCACTAACAAAACTGGGTAAATAGTCAATGGTTTCTACTAAAAATTCTTGTTCACTAATATCAATAATGGCTGCATCATCAGGAGAGTTTAATCCAATAATAATTTCGGGTTCTTGATCAATTTCTAATCTTTGTAACGTTTTTTCTAATATGGAACTTGCGACTTTAGAAGCACAACCATTACAAGGCATAAAATTGTTGTCTTTTAGTTGTTTTTTCTCTAACTTTTTATTGAATAAAAGTTTATTTTCTATTTTAGCAAAATTATTCAATATATTATTATTATTGTCAGCATTCATGATCGATAAATTTTTAAACTTATCCATAAACTTGCGGTCAATATAATCTTTTAATGTCCATAACCAAGATGCTTCTAAACCCAAACTTCCCCAAGAGGCGATCGCTTTTTTATTTCCCGTACCAATTAAACTTAAATAAAAGGTTTGAGGATGATAAGATTGTAACTTATTTCCTAAAATAATAGATTGTAAATTATTAAATAAAGGTTGACCTTGACGAACAGCAAAAACCCCTGCTTTGGGTCTAGAATAGTTCTGCATTGTAGCAATATCCCCAGCAGCAAAAATATAAGGATGGGAGAGAGATTGTAAATAATTATTGACTAAAATAAATCCTTTTTTATCTGTACTTATTCCCGTTTTTTCTATCCACTGGGGTGCAGAAGCTTGAGTTACTAAGAATATCCAATCTGAGCTTATTTTTAGTCCAGACTCACAATTGATTGTATAATAATGAGGAGAATCAGGGGTTATTTCTACAACGGTTTCATTGAGATAAATATTCGTGCCATTTTCTAATAAAAGAGATTGAACTCGTTGACTAACCCAATGATTATGTCCTGTTAATAAACGATTACCTTTATGAATTAAATTAATGGTTAAATTATTTATATTTTCATTGACATTTTCTAGAATATTGGTTAGGCAATTTCTCATATTAAACGCTAATTCTACACCCCCTGCACCTCCCCCAATAATTGTTAGACTATAAAGGTGTTTAGGATAATTTTTAATGGTTGTTTTTATCTTTTCCCATGCTGTTAAAAATTGACTCACTGGTTTAGCAGGAATGGCATAATCTGAGGCTCCTAAAATAGAATTTTTTTGAGGAACACTACCAATATCAATGGATAAATAATCAAAAGAAATAGGAGGATGTTCTGCACAAAAAATTCGCTTATTTTCTAAATTTAAACCGATAACAGTATCTAAATAAAAATTACCTTGAGCAAAATGAGTTAAACACCTTAAATCAATATGGGTTTCCTCAAAACCATAGAAATCGGCTACTTGACCGGGTAACATACCCGAATAAGGGGTATAGCTTCTATCAGTAATCAAGGTTAAATTTACCCCAGGAATAGGGTTCATTCCCCACAATTTTAGAACAATAGCATGACTATGACCTCCACCAATTAAAACAAGATTATCTGTCAATTGTGTTAAATTAGATTTCATGGGAAACTAAAAAAATGACGTTATTTTATTTTAATCAATTTCGGAGAAAAAAGTGTTAAAAATTATTATAATGTTGAGTTTAATAGTCATTAATTGGACTATAATGATTGCATCGGCTCAAGCTGAATTTTGTCGTCAAATGAATGGGCAACAAATTTGCATTACTAAAATCAAACGGAGTGCTAAGAATTATTGGGAATATCGTGCTGCGGTTAAAATTGATCAAGAAACAAGACCCATAGAAATTTATGATTGTCGTCAACGTCATCGTATTACCCAAGAAGGTGAGATCATTCCCTTTAAATCTGATGGCGTTGGTAAGTTAATTTGTCGTGTTTTGAATAGTTAGATTATAAATCATTGACGTATCGTATTGTTATTGAACCAATACAAAAACAGGGGACTATTATTAACCTAACCCCTGAACAAAAACATTACTTAAAAAATGTTTTACGCTTAAAAGAAGATAATCAATTTATTGTCATTGACGGTCAAAATAACACCTATCTTGTCAAATTCAATCATGATAATGGTCAAATTATTAAACAATTAAATGAACAAACCGAATTACCCATTACTGTTACTTTAATGATAGCTTTACCCAAAGGGAAAGGGTTTGATGAGGTTATTCGTAGTTGTACTGAGTTAGGGGTTAACACCATCATTCCTGTTATTAGTCAACGAACCTTATTAAAACCCAGTTCTCATAAATTGGAACGTTGGCGTAAAATTGTTAAAGAAGCAACTGAACAATCAGAAAGACAAATCGTTCCTACTATTGTTGAACCTATTTCTTTTTTAGAAGCATTAAAAAATATACCACAAACTAATGAAAATTGTTATATTTGTGTAGCACGGAAAAAAGCGAAACATTTACTAACTTATCTACTCCCAGAAATAACGAATTCTGTTATCATTGCCACAGGATGCGAAGGAGGTTGGACAGAACAAGAAATCAATGAAGCCGTGAATTTAGGGTTTATTCCTGTTAACCTTGGCTCAAGAGTTCTTCGCGCTGTTACTGCACCTTTGTTTGTTCTTTCTTTGGTTACTGGTGTTGCAGAAAAATCTCGTTTACAAAATTAAGATAATAACTTTTGAGAAGTTTTTGCAGCCTTTCTGCATAGTATAAATGTTCGCTACGATTCTCTAAGCGAGAAAGGTTATACCAAATCCGGTTCCGGAACTCATCTTATCCTTGAGAAGAGGCAGGGGGCAGAAGGCAGGAGGCAGGAGGGTTTTCAATTGTTAATCTATCAAGTTGTTAAGGGGGGTATCTAAAGCGGATTTGGTGTTACTTGATCAAAAATGCCTACCTACAATAACTGTAGGTAGGTCAAAATTTACCGCTCAAACTGCTTTAAAGCAACTTAGAATCCGCGGTTATTGGGCTTATGAACGATGAAACTCATGGTTTGACACTGTTTGATATTGTCAAAACCAATCACACGAATATAAGCGTTAGGATACTCAGAACGACATTCACGCACTTCAGCTAATACTTCTTGAGCAGAACTCGCACTGAACAAAGGTAACTTCCACATCGTCCAGAAGTGACTCTGAGGTTGGGGATCTTCTTCAAACTCAACCCCAGGAATCATACCTTGATCCAACACATTTTGAACTTGGAGAAGAATTTGTTGGTCGGTTAAAGGGGGTAAATAAGAAAGGGTTTCGTAACGACGCTCTTTAGGTAATGTTTTCATTGTTTTTTGATTCCTATCTCAAGTTAGTCACAGTTAGAAGTTGAGTCATTATTCTCTGACTCAGAAGATGTTGAGGATACGGAGGAAGAACTGGTAAGCCTCTCCAATACCTGACGACGGTGTTCTACATTGGCCTGACTTATGCGGTGTCTTACCATTTGAGGCATAAATTCCATCACCTCTGAGGCCAGATATTCTCGCACTTTAAGAATACGCATCACTAACTCTTTATCTTCACCCATTAACCCCTCAATAAAGAGTTCTCCCTTTTGGATATTATGGGATGCCGTATATTGCCTCAGCCATATCGCTTGTTTGGGGTTGGTTTCTGATAATTGGTCAAGAATCATACGCACCGCTTGATAAGTTAGGTAATTTTGTATTACTTCGGCAGTGTCGTTAGCAATTTTTTTGGGATACATAGATGCCTACCTGTCCCTCCTCGGACACACTTGTTAGTTTTTAGTCTTTTATATTCCTAAAAGCTAACAATTATCCCAGAATTAGAGTGTATCCATTGCCTCAAACTCGAATTTAATTTCTTTCCAGAGTTCACAAGCAGCGGCCAACTCAGGACTCCACTTACAAGCTTCGCGGATAACTTTGTTACCTTCTTCGCCAGATAAGGAACGACCTTCGTTACGAGCTTGGATACAAGCTTCAAGAGCTACACGGTTAGCAGTTGCACCAGGAGCGTTACCCCAGGGGTGTCCTAAAGTACCACCACCGAACTGTAAGCAAGAGTCATCGCCAAAGATTTCCACTAAGGCGGGCATATGCCATACGTGGATACCACCAGAGGCAACAGGCATGGTTCCAGGCATAGAAGCGTAGTCTTGGGTGAAGAAAATACCGCGAGCGCGATCTTCTTCAACGTAGTCTTCGCGCATGAGGTCAACAAACCCCATGGTGATGCCTCTTTCCCCTTCTAATTTACCCACAACGGTTCCAGAGTGGAGGTGGTCACCACCAGATAAACGTAAACACTTGGCTAAGACGCGGAAGTGAATACCGTGGTTTTTCTGACGGTCAATTACCGCGTGCATGGCACGGTGAATGTGTAATAAGATGCCATTGTCACGACAGAACTTAGCTAAGGTGGTGTTAGCGGTGAAACCACCGGTTAAGAAGTCGTGCATGACGATGGGGGTGCCAATTTCTTTAGCAAACTCAGCCCGTTTCATCATTTCTTCGCAGGTAGCTGCGGTGACGTTGAGGTAGTGACCCTTAACTTCGTTGGTTTCAGCTTGAGATTTCTCAATCGCTTCCTGTACGAATAAGAAGCGATCGCGCCAACGCATGAAGGGCTGAGAGTTAATGTTTTCGTCGTCTTTGGTGAAGTCTAAACCACCCCGTAAACATTCGTAAACCGCACGTCCGTAGTTTTTAGCAGATAAGCCTAATTTGGGCTTAATGGTACAACCTAAGAGGGGACGACCATATTTGTTTAATTTATCCCGTTCAACGGTGATCCCGTGAGGAGGTCCTTGGAAGGTTTTGATTAAAGCAACGGGGAAACGGATATCTTCTAAACGTAATGCCCGTAATGCTTTGAACCCGAAAACGTTACCTACTAAAGAGGTGAGAACGTTGGTGACCGATCCTTCTTCAAATAAATCTAAAGGATAAGCAATGAAACAGAAATACTGGTTATCTTCGTTAGCAACGGGTTCAATATCATAACAACGACCTTTGTAACGATCTAAGTCGGTTAAGTTATCGGTCCAAACCGTTGTCCAGGTTCCCGTAGAAGATTCTGCTGCTACTGCTGCACCAGCTTCTTCTGGAGGAACACCAGGTTGGGGGGTCATGCGGAAGCACGCCAGTAGATCGGTATCTTTTGGGGTATAGTCGGGGGTGTAGTAGGTTAAGCGGTAGTCCTGAACGCCGGCATTAAACCCTGCTTTTGTGGCCTGTGCCATATTGTTATTCCTCCATGAATGGGCATCGTTAATTTCTCATTTATCAGTTTGTAAGTCGGTTTCCCCTGACCTACCAGTAATAGAGAAAATTTTAGAAAGTTATTCGGTTGCTAAAAGTCGCTTGTAGCCAACCGTTTATTCACTTATCTGCTTTTCGAGTCCTTATCATATCACGATAGTTAGACTCTTTTAACATTCTTTTTTCTCTTTCTTAGAGAATTTTTCATTACAATTTGTAGACCCTCTGATTAATTAAACTAATGAGTGTTTATGCTCTGATTCCTCTTTAATCATTAAGTTTTCCTCTATATCAGATATGGTATCACTTATCCTAAAAAGTTTATAAATAGTTACATAAGTTTTTTTGATGCAGTGAGTAAGATTACTTAATCTGTAAGAAATAAGCAATAGAATCAGGTCGGGAAATTAATCACCCTTGGTCAAATATAGATATAGTGCTATGTATTACTAATTACTAATTTCGTCGCAGGTGATTAGCTTCTGTTGATATAGTTGAAGCGATCGCTGATCTTCCGAAAACTATGCAAATTATTTAAAAGATAAAAAACTTTGGAGGTAATTATTATGTGGTGGCGTTCTTCTCGATTAGATAGAATTGAAGCAAATATGGAAAAAATGGAACAAAATATGGACAAAATGCAGCAAAATATTAAAGAACTAGCTGAAATTAGTGCTGCAACAAATAGAAGAATTGATCGCTTTGTTGAAGAAATGCGAGAAGAGAGACAAAAAGATCGAGAAATCACTAAACAAATACAAGAACGCACTGAACAATTACAACGTGCAGTAGAATATTTATTAAGTAAAGATCGTTAATAGGTTAGTCGGATGAATATTGCTCCCCTAAAGTTATTATTTTATTAGTTAATTGAGTTATTGATTATATTCATAATTTCAGATTGAACTAATATTTTATATTATCAACCAACATTCTCCTTTATGTTATACTTAAACAGCAAAAAAACTTTGGAGATAATTATTATGTGGTGGCGTTCTTCTCGATTAGATCGGATTGAAGCGAATATGGAAAAAATGGAACAAAATATGAACAAAATGGAACAGAATATGAATAAAATTCAGGAAAATATTAAAGAACTCGCGGAGATTAGTGCTGCAACAAATAGGAGAATTGATCGCTTTGTTGAAGAAATGCGAGAAGAGAGACAAAAAGATCGAGAACGGACTGAACAACTACAACGAGCAGTAGAATATTTATTGAGTAAAGATAGATAAAAAGTTATCATTCACATAAGCGAATAGATAAGGTAATAAAATATGAATCAAAAATTAGTTGACTCTTTAATAACCATTATTCAATCTCTTTCTGAAGAAGAACGTAAGATGTTTGAAGAAAAATTATTTTTTGATGATCATGAAGTGAATACTAAAGATATTATGAACTTAGCAGAAAAAAGTCATTCTTTTGACTTTCTTGATGATGAACCAGATATCTATACTATTAACGATGGAGAAGCTATTTAATGTCTCTTAAAAAAGGTGATATTGTTTTAGTTCCTTTTCCTTTTACTGATTGAGGATACTTTATTAAAAAAACTTGATCAATGCTTAAAAATTATATTCAAAATTTCAAACAATATATTAAATTCACTCATCTATTCGTAGTCGATAAATAATCGTATTATGATCAATTTGATTAATAATATTTTTAATAACCATACTCGGTCCTAAATCTCCCCAACTACAGCCTTTTTCTAAGTATTCTTGGGCTGCTTTACCAATAATATAAGTCCCATAAGCAGCTAATCCTCCTTGTAAAATAGCGGTACTTCCGTAAGTGGTTAAGATAGCAGGATTTTCAATAAAGCTTGACACTGCTAAAGCTGTTTTTCCTAATCCTAAGATTAAACCTGTAGCAATTTCTCCTAATAATAAACCACCAGAACTTACAAGAATTTTACGCCATAACTTTCCAGCTTCATGATTAGTAATTGGTAGTCCATATAATTTAGCCAAGGAACGAATTAAAGTTAAATCTGTGAGACTTCCTGCTATTATATCCAGAAAACCGATAGGGTTAATAGCAACCCCTAAAGATTTATATTTCACATATTTCCAAATAATTTCTTCTGCCTCTGCTTGACGATTTTTGATAGTTTTTTGAGCAATATTGTTCTCTGCTTTTTTTGCTTTTTGTAAAGCATTTAAACATAACAAAGATTTTCCTTCTTGATTTAAGATAGTTAAAATTTTGTTTCTTAATTCATCAATTTTCGGGGATTGTGTTTGCCATTCTTCGGCTGTTTTTCCATCAGGATATTTAACTAAAATAGGAATGGGTTGAGGAGAAGCTGCAACCCTAACAATATCTTCAACAGCAATCAAACATCTCTCATCAATGTTAGAACTTCGTCCAATTTTCTGTAATTGTTCATAGATAGCTTGCACATCTTTATCAGGATAGAGATCAATCTTATTAAAGACTAAAATGATAGGTTTAAACGCTTTTCTTAACTCTAATAAAGCCTCATATTCAGTGCGAGTAATATCCTCGGAAATAATAAATAAAATAAAGTCAGCTTCATCGGCAATATTTCGGGCCATAATTTCCCGTTCTTTTCCTTCTATTTCATCTAATCCAGGAGTATCAATAAACTCAACTTTGACTTTACCATTAGGAGGAGTCCAACGGACAGATTGCGGCCATTTTGTTACCCCATGAATGGGTCCACTATCAAAAATATTTTGACCTATCAAGGCATTAATCACGGCTGATTTTCCGCGACTAACTAACCCAAAAGCAGCAATTTTAATGACATTATTTTCTATCTTTTCTAGGGCAGATTTTAAAGCTTGTAAATCGGGTTTAACGACAGCTTGTAATTCTGGGTTTGGGGGATAATTCCAATGACGACGGATGCTAGTATACCAGGATAAGGCTTGTTGAAGACTAGCGCGAGTTTGTTGGAGATGGGTATCTTCTTGAGTCAAAAGTAGTAACTGATAATTAATAATGGATAATTGATAAAGTTATAAAAAAGCAACTTTTTAAGAGTTATGATAACTTAAAAGTGTTCTTTATCAATATTATCTATGCGCTTATTTATTGCACTGGTTTTAGGAGCTTTTTTGGTAGTAGTTGGTTGGCAATCAAATCTTTTTACTAGCCATGGAACTGTACAACCTAGTGATGATTATGCAGATTATATATGGGAAGTGCATCATCAGGAACAGCCCCTTCCTACAGATATCTTAACGCAAGGCCCTTCTGAAGAAGAGACAGTTAACGTAGAAATAGTCACTTATGGCAACTTAGCAGGGAAACCTATCAAGGGTTATCTTGCCTCTGCGAGCAATACCGATAGCCCTTTACCTGGGATTATTGTGATCCATGAATGGTGGGGACTCAATGATAATAGTGAACTACCCCAACTAAATCAAAGATTATAGTTGGGGCTTCCAATCTCATTGGGAGTTGCGTCTAAGAGGCAAGAAATCTTACCCCCTAGCCGTCTTACACTCCCTCCATTGGCAGTATCGCTAGTTCCTAACGACAGTATCCGTAAGGCTTCATTTCTAATATTTATTGAGGCGTTTATGTCGCGGTCATGGCTAGTTTTACAATGTTCACAAGTCCAATTTCTCATATCAAGAGGTAAGTTACCTACTCGATTTAGACAGACATGACAAGTCTTAGAACTGGGGAAAAACCGATCAACTTCAATATAAATTTTTCCTTCATTTTCTGCCTTGTATTTGAGCATTGTACAGAACATTCCCCAACCACAATCACTGATAGCTTTGGCTAAATTGTGGTTTCTAACCATGCCTTTAACATTGAGGTTTTCTACAGCAATAACTTGGTTTTCGTTGACTATCTTACGGGATAGTTTGTGCAGAAAATCCTCCCGACATCTAGAAATTTTAGAATGGACTTTGGCTACTAATTTTCTGGCTTTTTGACGGGTATTACTTCCCTTTTGTTGACGAGATAACTTTTGTTGCTTACGCTTTAAGTTCCGTTGATGTTTAGCTAAATGTCTAGGATTATCAAATTTAGAACCATCACTGGTAATCGCAAAATGGGTTAAGCCTAAATCAATTCCTATTGCTTTACCTTCTGTTGAGGTTTCTGGCAAATCTAAACCGTCATCAACTAAGACAGAAGCATAGTATTTCCCATCACTGTTTTTTGAGATAGTA
The DNA here is from genome assembly GCA_030065735.1 of Crocosphaera sp. Classification (GTDB taxonomy): domain Bacteria; phylum Cyanobacteriota; class Cyanobacteriia; order Cyanobacteriales; family Microcystaceae; genus Crocosphaera. Next base: position 24,458 of record JASJDD010000004.1, on the reverse strand, counting down.
ACTGTCTTAATCGTTCCCTCAAAATCCCGATGACGACGACAATAAATTTTACCGATCTTCCGATTTAGTTTGATGTAATCCCCTTCAAACGTAACATTAGCGGGATAACTCATGGATTGCCTACCATGCTTTGATTTGAATCGAGGTAATTTTGCTCTTTTATCAAAGAAATTTTGGTAAGCTCGTGATAGATTTAAGGCTACAACTTGTAAACACTGAGAATAAGCATCACTTAGCCAAGGATATTCTTTTTTGAGTCGGGGTAAAAAACCTTGAATAGCACCCCTTGACAAACCCTTACCTGTCTTGAGATATGTTTTCTGGCATAAATCTAAAGAATAATTCCAATACCATCGACAGCAACCAAAAGCTTTCGCTAATGCTTGCTTTTGCTCGGTATCAGGATATATTCTATAGCGATACCCCTTATACATTATCATTTACTTGAGCGACTGATAACAGTATAGCAGAAGAGAAGAGAAGATGGATACTTCGTGGTTTATTTGCTGGTCAAAATTCCCGTCGAAGACGCGCGAAGCACCCCCACCTAAAATATGGATGTTTCTGATAGTATTTTTAGGTGGGGACTTCTTTTGACATTTTGGTTAATAAATTTAATTATTTTGGACAGAGTTGGTCATCCATAAAAAAAAACTATCAATCATTATGCCCAGAGTCGTTTTAGTTAATCCTCAAATTCCGCCAAACACCGGAAATATCGCCAGAACTTGTGCTGCTACCAATACAGAACTCCATCTGGTAGGTCCATTGGGATTTGAATTAAGCGATCGCTACCTCAAACGAGCTGGACTCGATTATTGGCCCCATGTCAAGCTTCATTATTACGCAGATTTGGATCAATTTGAGACCTTTCAGCAACAACAAACAGGGAGATTACTGGGATTTAGTGTCAGGGGGAAATCCTGTTACGGAGATTATATTTTTCAAGAAAATGACTGGTTAGTGTTTGGCAGCGAAACAGAAGGACTTCCCCCCACATTTAGGAACCAATGTGACCAAATGCTCTACATTCCCATGCCTAACCCCCAAGTCAGAAGCCTAAATCTCTCCGTTAGTGTGGCTATTGGTTTATTTGAAGCCTTAAGACAGTTAGAACAACTCCACTAGCAATTAAGGTACAGTATTGTTCATATTTTTCATAAGAAATTTCTATCATTCGTTCTCTGGAAAAGAGAACGACAAAATAGGGTGGCTAAAACGTAAAAAACCCATGACATCAGTATTTTGAGCCAAAAACCGACACCTAGATGAAACCTTTTGAGGAACCGAATCGTCAACCAACTCGCGTCTTGCAACAATTATTAAAGATAGATGAAGAATGGCTGAGTAGATTACAATCAATTCACGCTTGTTTAAAATGGGCAAAACAAGTTAATTTCTCATAACATATAGACTAGGTATATTGACTTAATTGGCAATCTGAATTAAAACTAACTTTTGATAGGTCTACTCAGTAAAACATCATCCCGAAAGACTCTAGATAGTCCAAATCGCTCGTTCACACAGTAGGAGGTTGTCCTTGAAAGGTAAATTCAACGAACTAACAGCAATGTCTTCGTGTTTGGCAGACTATACCAAACTAGAGGCAATATCTTCTTCAGAAGACTCTCAAAACAAACTAGCCTCAAGTGAAAAAAGCCGTGTTCGTCGCTCAGCGGCCATGATCGGATTAGCCATTTCTATGGGCGCAACCGGAATATTATTGAGCCAAGATAAAGCAGCCATGGCAGCCAATGCTGTAACGGCGAATACAGCTATTCCGAGTCTTCCTAATCTATCTGATCTGCAAACCAGAGATAGCCAACTGGCACCTTTAGCCCTTAAGCACAAGGTAGAAGAGGGAGACACCATCACCCAACTGGCTAACCACTATCAAGTTAAACCAGACGCGATCGCAGCTATCAACAATCTGGCCATTACTGCTAAATTAGAGCCAGGGGAAAGCATAAAAATTCCTTCTGCTAAGGATTCAGTTCAGAAACTTACCCCGAAAAGCTCCCCAGAGACTGGGCCGAAAAATAAAAATGTTGGGGCAAAATCAGTCAATACCTCTCTTGATCACCTCAGAGAAACCCGAAAGCGACTTCAAGACAGCTTAGCCGAACTGAAAACCGAAGACGCTAAAACCACAGTAGACGGAGAAACCATTGCTGATGTGAGTCAACCCCTTAACCAGTCACAAGAACAAGCAAAAGTGGCTCCTGTGGTTAAGGTAGAAAAAGTCGAAGTAGCCCAAGCCATTGAAATTCCTGTATTTACGCCTGAAACCCAAGAGCATAGGGTAGGTGCTGAGGAAGAAAAAGAAGAATTTGCTTCGGTTAAAGGGTCAATCTTAGAGAAAAATGGGCAATCAAATCTTCCTGTGGTTCCCTCTCTACAACCCCAAACCACCGCCAAGATTGAATCGGAGCAACCCATTTCCATCAATGTGACTCCCGCAGAAGAAGAGGAAACGCTCAACACTCCTCAATCCATCGATTTGACAACCCCCGAACAAACCTCTTTCATACAGCCAAGAAAACCGATGGTGCCTCAACCCACCCTTCGAGTCACAGACAAAAGCTATCGGGTTCGTCCAGGGGACACTCTCAACAGTATTGCCCGTCGTCACGGGATTTCCACCCAAGAATTAATTCGTGCTAACGGGATTAGCAACGCCAATTTAATTCGGGTCAATCAAACCTTGATGATTCCTCAAAAAGAGGCGATCGCTCAAGCTCAGCAACCTCAAAGAAGCACCTTACCTTCTGTGTTTGAGCAATTCCGCTCACAAACTCGGTCTCCAAGAAGCTTTGTTTCGAGCCGTGAAACTCAATCAGGGCAAATCCAAATTTCCAGCGCTCAACAATCCCATACCGACAAGTTAAAAGCTGACATCGTTAGTTTACAACGAGATTATGGACAACCAGAGACAGAGATTTCTTTGGATCAACCCCGTCCTTCTAATAAAACCGTAGTCGGAGAAGCATTAAACCCTGAATGGTCAAGCGATCGCCGAGACATTACCTCTCCTCAACAGGCGATCGAAGAACGGTTAAATAACAGAAAGCCTGAATTAATCAGTGTTGCCCCTAGTAATCCTGCTATTTACAACAACGCCTTTGAGATTCCTGTCGGAACCGCTGTCGGTCCGGATCTTCCTGGCATATCCAACCCCGATGATTTTCTTCCCGATGCTCCCATGAAGTTTACCGGCCATATCTGGCCCAGTAAAGGGGTGCTAACCTCTGGGTTTGGTCGTCGTTGGGGCAGAATGCACAAAGGGATTGATATCGCTGCTCCCGTGGGAACTCCGATTATGGCCTCTGCTCCTGGAGAAGTTATCACCGCAGGCTGGAATTCTGGCGGTTACGGTAATTTGGTTAAACTACGTCATCCCGATGGTAGCGTCACCTTATACGCCCACAATAGCCGTATTTTAGTCCGTCGTGGCCAAAAAGTAGAACAAGGCCAACAAATTGCGGAAATGGGTAGCACCGGTTATAGTACCGGTCCCCACCTTCACTATGAAATTCATCCCAAAGGTAGAGGCGCACAAAATCCCATGGCTTTCTTACCTAAAAAGAATCGTTAACTCATTGTCTCGTTTGTGAATTGAAGCGATGGGATTAGATCAGAGAAGTTGTTTCTTCTCTGATTTCTTTTGGGTTAGAGGGTAGACATTTAGTGTTTAGTGTTTTATACTAGAAAAGGTCTAAAAATAACGGCTCGGTAGCTCAGTTGGTTAGAGCAGGGGACTCATAAGCCCAAGGTCGGCAGTTCAAATCTGCCTCGAGCCATATTAGTATATTAGTTAATTATTCTCGGTAATTTCCGTTTCTTGATCAGAGTTTATCCGTTATTCTAGTGTAGTTGGATAAAATTTATCAGAGGGAAAAAACAAAGTAAGTTACTAAAATGCTTGCAGTTAAGAATATTGACTCTATTAAGCAATTTCGCAAAAAATTAGAACCTCATGGCATAAAAATCTGGAATTCCTCAGAGTCATTACCAGAGGAAATTCTACAGCAACTTATTGGCAATGAGGAAGATAGCAAAACCGATAAACCCCGTGCAGAAGAACTTCATCCTAAGCACAAAATAGATGAATTATCAAATCAAAAAACAGTAATCAAAATTGATCACTTTATTGATGTTTCACCGCGAACCATCAATGTAGGTTTTCTTTTAGGAAATAATGGGATATCTTATCCTGTTGCCTTATCTCATGTAGGCGCAGTATCGGTAGCTTTTAACAATGGTAGATGGAGGGAAACAGGAAACGAAAAAAATAAGAAGAGTAAAAAGAATAAAAAAAAATGAAGACTCAATCGCTTTATATGGGTAAATTACGAATTCTGAAACTTTTCAAGCAAATAACTGTATTTGGTGAGATTCCCATATCAGCTAAAAATTTCATTTACCTGACTCCACTTTTTCAGGACTATTAATAGGAATAACCCTTTCTTCACTCAACCAAGCAGCATAAAGTAAACATTGTTTGATGTCTTCAGGTTCAATATAAGGATAGTCTTCTATAATTTCCTCTGTTGTTTTACCGTTAGCGACTAAATTAAGAATTAAAGAAACAGGGATACGCATTCCTCTAATACAAGCTTTCCCTGTCATGATTTTTGGGTTAAAGGTAATTCGATCAAGTTGTTTTAACATGGGTTGAGTCTCCCTCTTCTTCTCTATTTAGTTTAGCGATCGCCCATCAGATAGGATAATCTCTAAGTTAAGTTAATTTGATCTTAACCTCAAACTTAAGTTATCAAAAACAAAAACCAGCGATCGCAGTCGCTGGATACCCTAATAAAAATATTGTTGTTGTTCTTTGAGGAAATCGGGTGGCGCGTTCCCAAATTCGCTAACCAGTCGATTTCTATAACTAAATTGTAACATCAGACACGAATTTTTGTAAACAATATTTAAAATATTTGTCTTAACCTTGATTTTTTAGGTAGCATTGTATCTTATGTGGTTGTCCCCAAAGGACTCGTTCTCGTTTATAGATGACCATGCCAGGTTTGGCTCCTTTGGGTTTATAGACGTATTTAGGTTCTGTGTAAACTACGGGGACTTGCTCACTTTGGCGGGCCCGACTGTAATAAGCGGCCCAATCAGCAGCACAATGTAAATCAGCTTCATTGGGTTTAGACCCTGGTTCAAGCCTCAATAATACATGACTGCCGGCACTTTCTTGGGTATGAAACCATAAATCATAGTCCCCGGCGGTACGAAAGGTGAGGCGATCGTTTTGTCGGTTATTACGACCGATCCACACTTCAAACCCTGATGGAGTTTTATGTTGATAGGGTTGGGACTCATCAGGGATATTCGGGGTTTGTTGGGGAGGAGAGGGTAAATAATTTTGTTGAATTAATTCTTCTTTGATTTCTTCGAGAGTTTGTAGGTCTTCAGGTGAGTGATAATGATCAATTTGTTGTAAGCTGTCTTCTACTTGTTCTAAGTAATTAATTTCTTCTTGAACTTCTTTTAATAAGGGTTCCACTACACCTTTTGCTCGTTTCAATTTTTGATGTTTTTTATAGAAAAGTTGGGCATTTTGGATGCCATTTTTTTCAGGGTTTAAAGGAATTTTTATGGGTTTTTCGGTTTCAAAATCATTCAAAGTCATGGAATTCATACCTGGTTCCCAAAGATAAGAATGGGCCATTAATAAATCCCCTTTTTTACGATATTCATCAGCTTCTGAAGATTGCTGCATTTTTTGTTGAAAATTATTAGCTTTACTATACAGTTTTTTCAAGCAAGATTTTAGTTTTTGTTGAAGTTGGTGTCTTAGTTGTTTGAATTTTTCTTGGTTAATTTCGTTAGTATAATAATTATTGATCAAGGTTTGAATATTAATATTTTTTTCAATAGTTTCCCAACCTAAAACAGTATAACCGTCCTCAGTGTAGCCTGGTTCAAAATTTTTGGTTTGTAAAGTTTCTAACCAAAACTGCCAAAGTTTATATAATTTATCCCAATCTTTTTCTATTAACATTTCTGTAGAAATTTGTGATTGTAAATCAGCTTTTTGAATCATAGAAGAAGCAACAGCAGGACTTAAACCTCGATAACTATTTAATAATTGTTTTTTCAGAGAACCAGGAATTAAACTAACTCTTTCTTGCCATCTTTCTTGTGTTTCTTCTAATTTTGGAAATGTCCCTGTTAAAGCGGGAGGAAGTTCATAGGGTTGTCCTGTTTGTACGGTTCTAATCGTAGATTGATTGGCATTAACTTGATGGGCAACTGTAACAATTTGCTGCTTATTATCCGTTAAAATAACATTACTATATTTACCCATAATTTCGACAAAAAGATGCCAAACGGGTTCATCTCCTGGACGTTTAGCAAATTGTAAATTAACCACCCTTTCCCAAGGTGAAATCATTGTTAAAGCAGTGAGAGCAAATCCATTTAATTGATGACGTAATTGATCGCTAAAGGTAAACGTATCGGGAGTTCTTGGTGGGGGATCTCCCATACATAATCTAGCCGCTTGAGGATGCCACGAAATGGTTAACCAACTACGTTTTTTTAACGTACGTAAAGCAATAGAAATGGTATAGCGATCGCGTTGATAAACTTGTTCAACTTTAGCAGGTATCCAATGGGTTTGTAGATCATGACAAATGGCGGTTAAGGTGGTAACATCAACGGACTGCATAGTAGTTAATTAATAACTCATTATCTTCTATTTTCTCAGATTTTAGCTGAGATGAAAAGAAGTATTATATTTTTTTATTTACGCTGAGTTGGGATTAGAGTTATGGTTATCAATTGTCCTGATTCGTCTATTTCTAAAGAGTTAATAATGTTAATATTTTCGTTAGATAAATCATTAATATTTTCTGTTTCCTCATCTTCTGAAGGTTTAGGAAGAGTTAATAAAGCGGTTTTTGCTCCTTGAAATAAACTTAAGTTAGTCATGGGAATATTCTCAAGAACGGTTATTTTATGTTCTTGATTTTGAGTAAAAATAACTTGATGACATTGGTTATTACTTTGTTGACAAATAACCGTTTCATCAGCAGGAATCAACACTTTATCCTTGAACTCAATAGATTTAATTTCATTTAAAGAAATACCAGTGGTATAACCTTTAAAACTAATGATTAAACTACGATTATTCAAATCGATAAAGTTTCCTGTTGTCCTATTTCCTGATTTCAAAGAAACCACCGCAAAGTCAGGAAAAGCAACTTGAATTTTTTGCGTAACATTCTCTTCTTTATCTTGCTGAGACAGTAGCAAAGAGGGTAAAATTGGAGTGCTTAAAGCCATGTTAGGAACTGTTGCAACTGCACTAATTAATAAAATAGATAGAAAGCGCTTCATGGTAAAAACCTCTCAAGAAAATAACAATAAGACGCTAATACAAATATGATCCTATGACAATCAATTTCGTAGGGTGGGCAAGTCTTTCAGACATTATAATCGCTTTGAAATAAGTTTCTCACTTGCTCACCTTATAGCATTTCTTGGACTCATGAGGTACACTTTACTCCTGCCTCCTGCCTCCTGCCTCAAAAGGGTAACCTATGTACCTCACAAGTATGAGAACTGCTATATTATCTTAAGATGTAATTTATAAATCGTTTCTTAGAGAATTTAGTTATTTTAATTAGTAAAACTTATTATATATAAAATTTAATCTAAGAAATTTATATCAATTGCACTGTTTACATATCGTAATGTGTGAGAATTACTATCAATAAGTAACGAAGTTACGGGCTTGTGGTATGATCATAGAGATTAAAAATCTGTAGCCAGTTTGTCGACTTGAAAAATAAACACCTCAAACCTTTATTTTTCGTTGTCATAACTAAAAATTAGAGCATTATCGCCTCAATTTGACCCATTAATTTGAGCAAATGTACTAATAAATATGAAGTTTTATAACAATAATTTTCAACAACACCCCTAAAGTTAATCCATAATAAAGATAAGTCGTTAATCAATTGAGACGTAAATAACACTATGTCAGACCTTGAATTTCACCGAAGACTGTCAGCGTTAGAACGAAGGGTCAATAAGCTTGAAGACGGTTATAAAGAATTAGATGATGTGGTCGATCCCAAAGGTTGGATCGGAGAAGCTTTTGAGTTGCTTGATAAAGATATTGATGAAGTTAAACAGGAACTTAAAGAAATGAATGGCAAAATTGATATTATTCTTCGACACTTAACAGGAATGGATAAAAGTTAATCAAATATTGAATTTATTAATTGATTAATAATGAAAACGACAGGAGATGATTATAATTTCTTCTGAGAATACCTGATAAACTAAACGATGTTCAGAGTTAATTCTTCTTGACCCATATCCTGATAAATTTGCTTTTAAGGGTTCGGGTTTACCAATACCCTCAAAAGGGTTTCTCAGTGTTTCTTTGATTAATAAGTTGATCCTTTTCAGTAACTTTTTATTGTTTTCCTGAAACCAAAGATAATCTTTCCAAGATGCTTCAGTAAATGTTATTTTCATTCCTCGATTAATTCCTTGACCAAGGTTTTTCCTGACTTAGCTTGTGCAATTGATTCTTTTAAATGTTCAGCATTGCTAGGATTAGATAATAAATAGAAGGTTTCTTGCCAAGCGTTAAACTCATCTAAGGACATTAAAACCGCTTGTTTTCCTTCTTCAGTACAGACAATGGTGGGTTCTCCATCTAGGATAACTCGGTTAATTAATTCATCTAATTGCTGTTTAGCTTGATGACTGGTAATTGCTTCCATTGGTATTGTCTAATTTGTATTGATTCAAAGATTGGATAACCGTTCAACTTTTAGTTTACCAGGCTAACCGATCACAATGCTAGTCGGTTGAGAAAAATTTAGAATTTAGAATTTAGAATTTAGAAAACAATAATCAATTTTTTATTTAGGTGTTTTCATCAATTGCAGATAAATTAAACGTCATGTTATGCTCAATAATAGCAAAGATAGCAATCAGAAATGATATGTTAGAACTGAGAACCCATTAGATTTTAAATTCTACATTCTACATTCTACATCCTTAATTCTTATGATTAAAAATGAGCATTTCTCTTAAGGAAGCGAGAAAAACAAATTATTGGTTAAAAATATTAATTGCTACTGAAAAACATCTAGAACCAAGATTACTCTCTTTACTAAATGAATCTAATGAATTAATTTCTATTATTCATGCAATCATCAAAAACACTAAATCTAAAAACTAATTCTTCATTCTAAATTCTAAATTCTAACGAGGACAATCCGCATACCAATGCCGTAGCTGTCGTAACCGAGATCGCGCCTGCCTCGGTAATTAGAACGGCAACGCCCAGGAGTATGGCACCAAGAACCACCCCGCAGCATCTTTAACTTTACTTGAGAAAAGTTCTCAACCAACCAAGCACTTCCATCACTGGGAGCATTTTTATAATTTTCATGCCAATCATCGGCACACCACTCCCAGACGTTTCCGTGTATATCATAGAGTCCGAAGGGGTTAGGGGGGAGACTACCCACTTCAGTTGTTTCTCTCCGATAAACCCCTTTAGGACTACCATTGTAGCTGTATTCGCCGTCATAGTTGACCACATCTGGGGTAATAATCTCTCCGAAATAAAAGGGAGTGGTGGTTCCTGCACGACAGGCGTATTCCCATTGAGCTTCGGAGGGGAGTTGGTAGGGTTTGCCTGTGGCTTGGGATAGCCGTTGACAGAATTCTACTGCATCGAGCCAACTAATAGATTCTACAGGGCGTTTATCTCCCTTAAATGTAGCACAATTTGACTTTAAATCTCGCTCAATTTTAGATAACTTAACAACTTGTTCCCATTGTGCTTGGGTAATGGGATATTTAGCCATAAAAAAGGGTTTGAGGGTGACAGAATGTTGAGGATATTCGCTGTCATGTCCTTGTCCCTCTGGTGAACCCATTTTAAACGTTCCCCCAGGAATATAAACCATGTCTAGGGTAACACCATTACCTAAATCTTCTGTAAAAAATTGCGCTTCTGCGTCATAATAATTAGTCTCTACTTCTTCTGTTCCTGGTAATTTTTTTAGGGTTGCGTACTGAAAAGGAAAGGTTTTGAGAGAGGGTTGATGATTTGGTTTTGGTGGTGGTGTAATTACTTTTTTCGGAGTTTCAATAGGAGTCATCTTTTTCGGGGTTTCTTTGGGTTGAGGTTGAGAGAGAAAGGGAGCAAAAATTTCTTTTTTAATGGGTTCAACATCTTCATCTCTTAACCCTAAAATATCTTGTTGATATTCTTGTAATCTATTGGTTATATAAGCATCGAGGGGATATTTTTGTTTAACTTCATTTTCTAGAACTTGACGATATTGTTTAAGATTTTCTCTCCGTCTGCGAAACGGTTCGGTTACTTCCTGTTCTATTTTTTTAGCTTGGGTTTCCGTCAGTCCTAACTGTTGCAATTTTGGGGTTAAAATCAATAAATCTATGGTTGTAATTTCTCCTTCTCTGTGATATTTTTCTACTAACTTACGATAGTCTGCTTCTGGGTTTCTCGGCGCACGACTAATAATAATTTCATACCCTTCTTTATCAATTAAAATATCGGGTTTTATGTTCGGCTTAACTTCTTGAACCTTCTTTTTAGCATAATCATGTAATTCCCGAATATAGATAATATTATCATCGTTTTGGGTGGCTGCTCCAGTTTCAATGCCTTCTACTAAATATTGAGTATACAGAGATAAAGTCGCCCCTTCTTGTTCAAAAGAAACTTGTGTCGCACTCGAAGACGTTAACACCGCTAACCCTTCTTTGCCTAAAAATTGTTTTAAATCGATGCTAATATTTTTACTACGCCATTCGTTATTAATCGAACCACTGTAACAAGCATCTAAAATGATTATTTTGCGCTTAACATAATAGTTTTCTGCTTGTTTCTTGAGGAAACTTCCTGCAACAGACATAGCTTCAAAATCTTCTTTGCCTGTTGATTTTGTCGGCAAATATAACTCATAATTATCATCCGTAATACCATGACCCGAAAAATAAAATAAGACTAAATCATCTTTTTTTGCTCGTTTAAAGAGTTTAATAATTTCCAGTTGCATGGTAACTAAATTAGGATTTTTTAATGTTGTTACCTCAAAGTTACCTAAATTGGGATTTTCTAATACCCGTTTCATGGCCGCTACATCGTTTAAAGGGGCCTTTAAATTTTCTATTCCTTCTCCATATTCACTAACCCCTACTAAAAGGGCAATTTTTCGGGACATGAGTTAACAATAGGATTGAAATCTAATTTATGAACACTGTAACACAAGCATCGTGCTTGTTACTTTATATCAGATATTACAGTCTAGAAGACTGTGTTAGTGGTTGTTACATTATACAGGGTATTACTACCTAGACAACTGTGTTACTGATAATTATCAAAAAACTAAAGTGGTGGGTTACGACGGATTTTTTGTTCCTTGTCATCATTTAATATTATAGCCGTCTAACCCACCCTAGGTTTTAAGAGATAATTAATTGTTATTTTGTAACGCTTCAATTAACCGTTTAGTTGTTTCTTCAACTTGTAATAAATCTTCTGTATTTTTGACTTCAATGGTTGTTTCATTGTTTCCAACTTTTACAGAAATTTTAAGCGGTTTTTTATTCATAACTTCAGGTAATTTTTGTAAAAAATTTACAATTTTATCAATTTTCACTTTCGTGGTTAACCAACCAATTAAATTAGCAATTCCTGGTTTACTCCCTAGTTCGGGACTCACATCTTCTGTAAAATCAACTGTTTCCACTTCCTCCCATTGTCGTAATTCTTTTAACAGTTGTGTCGCAATTTTTTGCTTTCTTTCCTCTTCCAGATTAGGATCATTGATCGTGAAAGAAAATTCAACCAGTAAAGAGTCTATCATAGTATTTAATAAGATGAAAATTTGCAGAATGTAGAATGTAGAATGTAGAATGTAGAGTGTTCAGAACCAATAAATTCTAAATTCTAAATTCTAAATTCCCCCAATTCTAAATTATCCTCGCTTTCTTCAGGAATAGATTGTTGAACAATATAAGGTAAACAAGCTCCTTTTAATCCTTTTTTAATTCTCTCTAAAGTATTTTCAAACACCACAAATAAAGGATAAACTTTTTCTCCTCCTTCACTTAACATATGCGCTTGTTTCATCGGCATTAACCATTCATAATCTTTATCTAAATGGATTTGAGTTTGTCGCCAACGAGATAATAAATGGGAAAAATCTTCGTGAGGACGATGAATAAAAATAATAATTTCTGACCCTAACTTAATTTTCCATTCAGGGTCACACATAATAATAGCCAGATCACAAGGTAACTGTATAGCTTCCTGAATATTAGGAGAACTCAAACGATTTTCGCTTAAAGGTTTCGGGTGACGAACCTTAACAAGCGGTAGAGGAATAGTAATCAAACTTTCTTCAGGACGACGTAAACTAGGGATCATTTCCAGATAAGAACGATGCTGTTTTAAAAGAGAAATAGCGGACAAGCGATCGCTATATTGGCATAAAAGTTGTTCGTAATGGGATGGTTTAATCGACATAAGAAAATTAATAATAAAATAACCCCTAAAATTATTATAGAGACGTTAGGGAAAACGCCTCTATAAGTTTGAATCATTGACAGAACTCCTGTGCGATAGCGCCGGAACGGAGTGAGGAACTTCTGACTTCTGACTTCTGTGCGATAGCGCCGGAACGGAGTGAGGAACTTCTGACTTCGTTAAACCAGTTGGTCGAAAATTTTGAACATGGGTAAATACATAGACAAAAGAATTACCCCTACCATACCAGCGATCAAAACCATCATTAAAGGTTCAATGACACTGGTTAACGCTTTCACAGCTTGTTCCACTTCATCCTCATAAAAATCAGCCACTTTCATCATCATGGCATCCAGTTCCCCGGTTTCTTCCCCAATACAAATCATTTGGATAGCTAACTGTGGAAAAACATTGGCATTTTGTAGGGCTAAACTCATCATACCTCCTTGTTGAATTTCCGCTTGGGCCCCAGCTACCGCATTAGAAATGACCTTATTTCCGACGGTGTTACAAACAATTTCTAAAGAACTAAGAATAGGAACACCCGAACGAGTTAATGTCCCAAAAACGCGACAAAAACGTGCCACAGCCGACTTTTCATTTAAGTCACCAAATAGGGGCATTTTCAGGAGAAATTTATCAATTTGTAAGCGACCAACTGGGGTTTTATAATATTGTTTGATGCCAAAAACTAAGCCAAACCCCCCTACAATGGGAATGAGAATTTTCCAGCTTCGCATAATACCACTTAAGTAAAGCATAAATTGCGTTAAAGCGGGTAATTCTGCCCCCAAATCTTCAAAAATTCCTGCAAAAACAGGAATCAAAAAGATAGTCATAGCAAAGAAAACAACCACCGCTAAAATACCCACTGTAACCGGATAAGCCATAGCGGATTTAATTTGGTTTTGTAGTCTTGCCATATCTTCAAGAAGTTTAGCCAAACGGTTTAATACTTCATCGAGTACCCCACCAGTTTCTCCTGCTTCAACCATACTGACATAGAGTTGATCAAAACACTCAGGATGTTTTCCTAAAGCTTCGGATAAACTAATCCCTTGTTGGACTTCTGCGCTAATAGCTAATAAAGCCTTTTTCATTTTAGGATTAGTGGCTTGATCGGATAAAACTCCTAAACAACGAACAATCGCAACCCCCGCATTAATCATTACCGAAAATTGACGAGAAAAGACAGCTTTATCCTTAACGCCGACGTTATTTAAAGCCCCTTCTATCCCTGAAAAATCAAATTGCATTCCCGCTTCTTTAATTTTTCCAATAGCAGGATATTGCTGTCTCAGCATTGCCCGTGCTTGTTCGGGGGAGGTTGCTTCCACTTTTTGCTTAGAAATTTTTCCTTTTAAATCCTTAACTTGAGCAATATAAGTAGGCATTTTCTTTCATACATAATAAACAGTAATGCCCCGTCGTTAACGACGGGGTTTTAACGGCGTACTTTGGCTTTTTTTCCCATAGTTGCACCACCAATTAAACGTTGTAACTCATCGGGTTTAGCACTTTTAGAAACAGCTTCTTCAAAAGCAACTGAACCACTGATCACTAAGTTAGCTAAGGCTTGTTCCATAGTTTGCATTCCCAGTTTCATTCCTGTTTGAATAGAGGAATAAATTTGACCGGCTTTTCCTTCTCGCATTAGGTTAGCGATCGCAGGAGTAACAATCATAATTTCTTGAGCCATCGCCCGACCAAACTCACCAGGTTTAGGGTTCTTTTTCTTCACTAAACATTGACTAAAAACTGCAATCAAAGAGTTAGATAACATCGCCCGAATTTGTGCCTGTTGATTGGCCGGAAATACGTCAACAATACGGTCAATGGTACCGGCTGCTGAATTGGTGTGTAACGTACCAAAAACTAAGTGTCCCGTTTCTGCTGCGGTGATGGCTAAACCAATGGTTTCTAAGTCCCGCATTTCCCCCACCAAAATGATGTCAGGATCTTCCCGTAAAGAGGCTTTTAAAGCATTGGCAAAAGACTTAGTATCTTCCCCTTTTTGTCGTTGATGAAAGAGACTTTTAATATTAGGAAAAACATATTCGATAGGATCTTCAACCGTTAAAATATGTTCCTGTCGAGTCCGATTAATCAAGTCTAAAATCGCTGCTAAGGTAGTCGTTTTTCCTGAACCCGTTTGACCGGTGACTAACACCATACCCCGTGGCCGTTCTGCCATTTCCCGCACAATATTAGGCAGTCCTAACTGTTCAAAATTGGGAATTTTTGAGGATAAAGCCCGTAAACAAGCAGCGTAACACCCCCGTTCTTTATAAACATTGACCCGAAACCGTGCCAACCCTTTCACCCCATAAGAACAGTCTAATTCCCAGTTTTGTTCCAACTCTTTCCGTTGACTATTATTGAGCATACTGAAAATTAATTTTTGACTTTCTTGAGGAGAAAGAGGTTCTTCATCAACGGGGGCTAATTTACCACTAATACGAAAATAAATGGGCGCACCAGCTTGAATGTGCATATCGGAACCCCCCATTTCTACGAGTTGTTCCATCAAATCTTCAATCATTACTCCATCCATTGGATTTTTCCTCCTTAAAATTGAATTAGATTAGTAATTAAGTAAATCTGGGAGTCATACAATAGGGACAGTCCATCCACTCCGGTTCGAGTCCGGCAGAACAGGTTTTACATTCAAGGGAACTCTTGCGCTTGGCTTTTAATTCCGCTTCGAGTCCCGTATCCGTAAACGTCACCCGTTCCACTTCTTCGAGGGTGGTATACCCTTCTTGAACCAGTTGTAAACTGTAGGCCAGAATGGTAATCATCCCTTCTTCGACGGCCGCTTCCTTAATGCGATCGGTGGTTGCGCCTTCGTTAATCAGGCTTTGAACCCGTTCGGTATTCCGCATCACTTCATAAACCCCAACCCGTCCCTTGTAGCCACTACCACCACATTTTTGACAAAGGGTACCCTCTTTTTTCGCTTCGGCAATTTCCTCTGCCGTTAATTTATTTGCCTTATAAATAGTCGTTTCTTCCTCATTGGAAGCGGATAAGCCAAAACGGGCTAATTCTGCTTTGGTGGGATGATAGGGAACCCGACATTCACTGCACACCCGACGCATTAACCGTTGGGCGAGTACCCCTAATAACGCCCCAGAAATCATAAAGGGTTCAATCCCCATTTCATCGAGACGAGCGATCGCTCCAGGTGCATCGTTGGTGTGTAAGGTGGTTAAAACTAAGTGTCCGGTTAAGGCTGCTTCAATAGCGGTTTTAGCCGTTTCTACGTCCCTGGTTTCCCCCACCAGAATTACGTCGGGATCTTGTCGCATGAAAGCCCTTAAAATAGAGGCAAAGTTCATCCCCTTTTCTCGAATGACTTGAACTTGGGTAATACCCGGTAAAGAGTATTCGATGGGATCTTCGGCGGTGCTAATATTCACCCCAGGATTATTTCTTTCGGCTAAGACAGAATACAAACTGGTGGATTTACCCGAACCGGTTGGTCCGGTCACCAGAAACAGCCCAAAAGGACGACTGGCCAAGTCTCGGACAATTTGTAGGGTTTCTTGGTTAGTAATCAGTTTATCTAACCCTAACTGAGTGGCTGAGTTATCTAAGATCCGTAAACAAACTTTTTCACCGTAACGACTGGGTAAGGTATTGACCCGAAAATCCACTTTTCGGCCTTGATAAATGCGTCGAATCTTACCATCTTGAGGAAGACGACGCTCTGCAATATCGAGATCCGCCATAATTTTAAACCGCGCCACCACCGCCGGGGTGACTTTTCGGGGTAGGGGATCAAAGGCTTGTTGCAGTACCCCATCTTTACGGAAACGAATGCCAAGGGTTTCTTCTTGGGGTTCAACATGAATATCGGAAGTGCCTTCCTGAAGAGCTTTGGCGAGGATTTTATTGACTAAATTAATAACCGGTGCTTGATCGGCATCATTGGAGTCTAGAGCATCATGGCTTTCATCACTTTCTTCGGCCATGGTTGCATCGAGGTTGTCCACAATGTCCGTGAGATCGGCCATTTTTTTAAGGGCTTCCTCTTTAGAGATGCGTTCGTTTTCTGCATCAATTTCCCCTTGAAGTTCATGATACTGTTGCAATAGATGGTCATAATCTTCTTGGGTAATGACCATGCGCCGTAAATCTAGGTTTCTCGCCCTCAAGATGCGGTTTAAGTCATCTTGGGCCGCTAGGTTATCCGGGTCAACCATCGCTACCAAGATGGAAGGGGGTTCCCCGTCGTGTCGGGACAACGGTAAAATTTTATGGCGACGACAAATATCAAACGGAATTAAGGAATTGATTAATTCAGCCATCTGGCGATCCGCGATGGGAGACACTTCGGGATCGATGGAGTCGACACCATAGAGGATTTTGAGTTCAAATAAATGGTGTTTTTTATATTGTCTTAATAAATCGGGAGATAAGGGTTCCCCGGTCATCATCTGTAACACTTCTGTTAAGGGACGACCGGTTTTACGGGTTTCCACAAGGGCCTGTTTCATCTGATCGGGGCCCACATACCCCGCTTCGATCAGTTTATTGCCAAAGGGTGAAAAGTAATTACGCAGGGCAACCGCCCGATTGCGTTTGGAAGACGTTAAGTTGGAAGAAGACAAAGAGGACATAAGGCAGTAATCATAGGCTGCTTACCTCTTTATTGTTCCCAAAGCTGCGATCGAAATTACCATCTCTTGATGAAATTTTTGATTAGGTCACTGATCACTATTTATACCAAATCCGGTTCCGGGACCCATCTTATCTTCTAGGAGAGGCAGGAGGCTTCTAGGCAGAAGGCAGAAGGGTTTTCAAGCTTTAAAGCTATCAATTTTAAAAGGGGGTATCTAAATCAGATTTGGTATTACTCCTCAGTTTTATCTTTTACCCCTCGAACAATACGGGATAATTCGCTTTTCTCATCTACAGTAATACGAGTGGGAGAACCACTAATAATCCGTTCATAATTACGGAAGGAGTCTTGAATAATCGGCCCGTCTTGATTGATCATGTATTCTCGAATACCTTTATCATGCCATGATCCTCGCATTTTAAAGACGTTAATGGCCCGCGACATTTCCCCGCGAATTTCTACATATTGCAGCATTAAAATGGTGTCGGTAATGGTAGAAATATGGGATTCAGTAATAGAATGGGCCCCCATAAATTGATCGGTGGTATTCGTAAAAAATCCTGTAATTTCTTCTTGTTTAGCGTATCCTGTGACTCCAATCACAAATTGACGGAAGGCATTATTGGTCACACCTCTGGCTAACGCGGATAAAGAATCAATAGCAATTCTAGAGGGTTTAAATTCCGAAATTTCTGATTTAATAATTTGTAAATGGTCTTCTAAACCCGCCGATTCAGGATAGGTACATAATAGTTTTAAAAGTCCTTTGCTTTCCATTTCTTCAAAGTCAATGCCCCAAGAAAAGGCATTCCGAGATAACTGGGCCCGAGACTCTTCGTAGGCGAATAAAATAGCCCTTTCTCCTTGACGACAGCCTTCTTCTAAAAATTTACTCACCAGTAAAGTTTTGCCGGTTCCAGTTGCCCCTGTGGCTAAAATAATGGAGTCTTTAAAGAACCCGCCACCGCACATTTTGTCTAAGGTTTGAACACCGGAAGAAATTCGGGCATTGGATGATCGTTGTGTCAATCTCATCGCCCCCAATGGGAAGATATTAATACCATCATTGGTAATAGTAAAAGGATATTCTCCTTTCATGTGGGTTGTCCCCCGTAACTTAAGAATTTCAATGGTACGGCGACGACGTTCCCCTTCTAAAACATTGCGAAGAATAATAACATTATCAGAGACGAATTCTTCTACCCCAAAACGGGCAATTTGTCCATATTCTTCTACTCGTTCTGTGGTTAAAATCGAAGTCACTCCTAGCAGTTTTAAACGGGCAACGAGGCGAAAAATTTCCCGTCTAACCACAGAAGCAGCATCGTATTGTTGAAAGACTGCAGTAACAGAATCAATGGAGACTAACTTAGCTTTATATTTATGAATGGCATATTGTATGCGTTCAATTAAAGCGGATAAATCAAAATTTCCTACCACTTCTTGTCCTTCGGGATCAGGAGAAGCATCTAAAATAAAGAGTTGACCTTCGTCGATTAACTGTTGTAAATCCCAACCAAAACTATAGGCATTCTCAATAATATCATGGGGGGATTCTTCAAAGGTAACAAACAGCCCAGGATAATCAAAATATTTAATGCCATGATACAAAAACTGCACCGCAAAAAGGGTTTTTCCTGTTCCCGATGTGCCACTGGCTAAGGTTGTTCTTCCTAGAGGTAAACCTCCGTGGGTAATTTCATCTAATCCTTCGATCATTGTCCGAATTTTACGAACACCTTTAGGGGCTAATGGTTGTGGTTGATTTTCACTGGGAAGCGGTTGATTCATGACTACTTTATAATCGTTTTCTAATTAAAAATATGATGGTTTATGGAAAATTGAAAGCGTAACCTTGAATCGAATCTGATTAATTTTTTAGGGATCATTCTCCCGTTCTCTAATTTCTTCATAAAGAAGATCCAAGCCAATTAAGACTTTTTCCCGATCAGAAAGATCCCCAATAATTTTACGCACAGGGGGTGGTAAAATTTTTGCTAGGGTTGGAGTTGCCAAAATTTTATCTTCTTCGGCCAGTTGTGGATTTTTCAAAACATCAATAACTTTCAAAGCGTAAACTCCCTTAAATTCGTCTTCGAGAATATTTTTTAAGGTTTTTAAAGCCCGCACGGAGTTAGGGGTATTGCCAGCGACGTAGAGTTTGAGAACATAGGTTTTTTTAAAGTCAATCATGGCCATCTATGAAGGAAAATCATCAGAAAAATATCTAGGGTTGACAGAACAATAAGATTTATCTTAGTCGTATTTTATAATCTTTAGCTACTTTAATCGATTTGATTTAATAAATCAAAAAGTAAGTCTCCTCTGGGAATACAACGACGATACATTTCTCCCAAATGGGCCAGAACATCAATAATGGTTAAGCGATAGTCGAGCAGAATTTCCTCGCTTCGTCCTTCTAATTTCAGTTGCTGAGAGAATTCATCCATGAGTTCCATGTGTATTTCTAAGACACGGGAAACGGAAATATCTGCAAAGAACGCTTGATTGACAAATTGATCAATGGCTTGATTCACATCTGCATCTTCGTCAAAATAATTGAGAATAATCTCTCGATAATTGGTCATTAATTGTTTTAATAACGCCTGTTTATCTTCTGGAGAAAGATTCCGATAAAAATACTTAGGATTTCGCTTATAATAAACCCCTAAATAACCTAATCTTTCTTTGAGTTTTTCCGCTAAACGACGCTGTTGTAACAGTAAAAAACTCTGATGATTGTCTGTACTCATGTCTCCTTGAGAAGACAGGGAGTGATCAGCAAGAAAACAACTCGGTCCTAAATGTAAAAACTTGGTAATGGCACGATCAATGGTTACCTGAATCTCATCTAACTCCCTCAGCCGATGACGCACTTCGGCACTATGATACAAAAAAGTGGGGGATTCGACATTGGCCGACGTTGTGGATAAATCTTCCTCTTCCTGAAAAATAATCACTGGTAAGAGGGTTCCCTGTTCATAGAGTTGGTTAAATAAGGGAAGGATAGCGGGTTCGTCTGTGACAATTAAACAATCTATGGTTTCAGTATGATCCCGCAGGAACGGGATTAAGTTCTTTACTTGATCGATAATATGTAGACGATAGCGATCGCCACTCAGGTGATTGGTTAATAACTGAGTGAGATTTTTATCATTGCTACAAAGACAAATTGATAGTCGCGTCTGCAAGGGCCTGTCGATAGATAAAGACAAAGAAGGAAAATAAAACTCCTCTATAAGAAGTTAGCATAAATGTCTCTAATTTGTTAGTGAACTACCCCCTCAAAAACTATTCGCTTTCAAAGACGGGGTTTTAGACCCAATTATTTTCGCTCACTAATCGCTTTAGCTAAATTGTGGTTTTTAACCATACCTTTAACATTGAGGTTTTCTACAGCAATAACTTGGTTTTCGTTGACTATCTTACGGGATAGTTTGTGAAGAAAATCCTCACGACATCTAGAGATTTTAGATATGAAATCATTAATCAAGTCCGTGAATGACTAACTCATAATAGTCTTGATGGATAGCTTCTAACCCTTGATATAATCCTTCTGAATGTATCCATCCCACAAACCCGGCGTATAAACATTCTTGTTGTTCATTGGCCACAAAAACATGAAGAATATTTAAAGGATTTTTCCACAATTTGATGGAAATTCCTCTTTCAAAATTAAGGTAAAATTTGGCTTTTTCAAAATCTCTAGGATGGCCATCAGTTATCCCAGGAATTAATTGCAGTCTTTCAATTAAAACTGTGGAAAAATTTTTTTCAAATAAGGCAGGGGTTGGTGAGGTTTTCCAAAATTTTTGAATGACATCCACTAAGATAGGATGATTTTTTAATTGACTATGGGAAATATTCGGTAAACAGACAAAATGACTATAGGATAATTTGGTTGATGAAATGGGAATAGTGCCATCACTGCCATTATCAGTATTACCAGCAATCACTAATGTAGGAACAATTTTTGTGATTCTATCTGCTTTGAAACGGCGATTTTTTCCTAAGTCTGAGGCAATACCAACCCCAATGGATAATGGATCAATAATTCTGGCTAAATCTGCCCCACCAACGGGAGAAGCAATTAATGTCAAAGAATGTATTTTTTCCCACCATTGAGGATTTTTATGCAGCACTTCTATCCAAATTAATCCCCCCATTGAATGACCAATAATTCGCCAAGGAGTTTGGGGATATTTTTCGCTAATTTCTGCCGCTTTTTGGCTTACCCTTTCAATTAACGGTTCCATACTTAACCAAGTTTTTACCCACCCTAAATTGGGACTAATAATAATGGTTTTATCATTGGCTAATGTGTTAGCTAGTTGACTAATTTCTTCATTAGTGTCAGCCCAACCATGTTGAGCAAAAAGGATAAACTCAGGAAGATCATTCATAGTTAATTGATTTATTTTAACGGTATAGTTTGGCAGCTAAGGCAATGGCAAGGGGAAAAATTTTATGTTCTTGTATTTGGATTCTAGCGTGTAAAGTTTCTGGGGTATCTTTGGGTAAAATGGGAACTGCAGCTTGTAATAAAATGGGCCCACTATCGACTTCTAAACTGGCAAGATGAACGCTACATCCTGTAATTTTCACTCCTGCTTCTAATGCTTGTTCTACTGCTTTAATTCCTTTAAAACTAGGTAATAAACTGGGATGAATATTGATCACATGATTGGGGAATGCTTCTAGTAAAACGGGAGTAACAATTCTCATCCAACCTGCCATAATGACCCAATTAATCTGATAAGATTTAAACAGAGCTACAATGGCTTGATCTAGGTCTTCTCGATGCTTAAATTCTCGATGATTGAGTAATCTAGATTCAATCTTGAAAGCTGCTGCTTTTTCTTTGACTTTAGCTTGAGGATTATTATAAATTAACAGGGGAATTGTAGCGTTTAATTGTCGTTGATTGATAGCTTTAGCGATCGCTTCAAAGTTTGTCCCACTTCCTGATGCTAATACACCTAATTTTAATGGGGTTTCTAGTTTCACGTCTTCCCTAGATAATTGAGGAGAAATAAAACTAGGAGTGACATTTTCCATAGTTTGGCATTATCTGAAATGAGTTTATCTTTTCTTATTATACCATTCTTGTTTATCTTATTCTGCTCTTGATGTACATTTTTAAAAAATATAATCATTACTATCTATACTGGGTTAAATTAATCTTATATTAAAAACAGTATGATGATTGAGTTTTCATTTTAATTGCTCTTTTTTAACTTGTTTTTTAATCATTGTTTGAACCGCAGCAATCGTTGGATTTATCTCATAAGTTGGGTGGTTAAATTGTTGAGCATAAGCTTGTTGTTCTTGTTCTATCATCCTAATATCTTGTTTAACTAATCCATCTAACATGGTTTGTGCTGTTCCCCAGAGTTGATCTTTGATAAACTGTCGAAACCATCGGGGTAATTGATGTAATCGGTGAAAGGCATTTAAAGAGGTAAAATGAATTAAATAAGCTTTAGTATGAGTTAGGTTAATGGGACAAAATAAACAATAAATCGTAAAATATTCTCCCAAAGTTGATCGCCAATGGGGATAACAATAACTTACCGTTAAAGGTTGAGAATGCAAAACACGAAACCGAGGAAAAAACAATTGATAAATTGACCAAATTTTATCGATTTTATAATAACTTTTTGCTTCATATACTCCCTTAACTTCTTTTTCATTGGTGGTTAGTTCTTTTAATTTTGCCTCTGTCCAAGCTTGATAATCATTATGAAGATGACCATGATACATATCCATTAAATTTTCAATAAGAAAAGAAAAATGAGCCTGACAATCAATCACCGAAACTGTCCCAATATAATTAAGATGTTCCCATTCAGAAATACTCATCGGTTTCACTTGTTGTGATATTAAAACTTGTTTATCTCCTAAAAAAACCCAAATAAAGCCATCCCATTCTTTTACGGGATAACTATCAATTTTACACTTTGGTAAAGCTTGATTCTTTAAGACCCCACCGTTAACGGTGGGGTTTAAATAGGGAATAAACGTACAAATTCCTTCTCCATTAAATTGCCATCCATGATAAGCACATTCTAAAGAATTTTCAATGACCTTACCCTCACTCAGTTTAACCTGACGATGAGGACAACGATTATTTAATCCATGAATCTTTCCTTTACTATCTCGATAAAGTACAATGGAATGGTGCCATAGCTGAACTTCTATGGGTTGTCTGGTAACTTCTGTACTTTGTGCTACCACATACCAATGGTTTAAATTAATTTCGCAGGTTCTAACATCCATGTTTAACAGATCATTAAACAACTAAACTGACTATAAAATATGACCAAAAAGTGGATAAACGTTACAGGAATTATCACTAAAGGCCATCAAGTTGCTTCGGGAATGGCAAAAGATAGTCCTTATCCTCAAGGAACTATTAAAATGCAAACCCCTTTCTTTAAACAACTAGGATTAGATATTGCTTCTTTTTTTCCAGGAACTTTAAACATTAATATTCGTCCTTACAAGTTTAAACTGCACAATCCTCAATATACTTTTGAAACTGTCCAATGGAATCCTCACTCACCAGCAGAAACTTTCTCTTTTTCCGCTTGTCAGGTTGTCTATAAAAAAGCCAAATATGCTGGCCTCATTTATTATCCCCATCCTGAAACAAAACCGACCCATTTTCAAGATGATTCAACCTTGGAAATTTTAACCCAACCCCTTGATTGTATTGAATATGGTCAGTCAATACAACTCAAATTAAATCCTGCTGACATTGATATTTTTCCTAAATTAGAGGTAGAATAACATATGATGAAACTAGCGACAAAAATTGAGGCAATTCTCTATCTAAAAGGTCAACCCCTAACCTTAATGGATATTGCTCAATGGGCTAATTGTGAAGTTGATACAGCACAAGAAGCGATGATGGAGTTAATCTCTGATTATGCTTATCGTGAGAGTGCATTAGAAGTGGTAGAAACTGAAACTGGTTATAGCCTACAATTGCGCTCAGTTTTCGATGAGCTTACCGATAATATCATCCCGGCAGAATTAGGGAAAGGAACCCTGAGAACCCTAGCGGCCATTGCTCTTAAAAACCCCATTGTTCAGACAGACTTAATCGAACTGAGGGGAAGTACTGCTTATCAGCACGTTCAGGAATTAGTTGAGATGGGTTTTGTGCGTAAACGCCGTCAAGAAAGCGGTCGCTCTTATCTCTTAGAAGTTACCACAAAATTTCATCAATATTTTGAAATTGACCAGTTTCCCCAATCTACAGATTAATTTTTAGCGATTTTT
>JASJDD010000173.1 GCA_030065735.1 Crocosphaera sp. | reverse complement strand
ATTATAAACCTGCCTGAAGGTTCAGAGATGGCTTGCAAGATAAAGCTGAGAGAGTCGTATCTACAGCTTACCTTGTTTGACGCTCTAGGGCTTTAGAAAACTCCCCACGAAGTTTACGGAGTGCGAGAGTAGTTTATTCGTCATTAAGCTTTAAATTTATGTTTTCTTTAGCTCTTTGACATCCTCCCCGCGTCTTTTAGCGCGGGGATTCCTTAAAACAGACTTATTAGAATGAAGAATATTTAATTCTAAATTCTTCACTCTAAATTCTAAATTCTAAAAAGGTTTAAAACTCTCTAGGTTCATAGTAAACTTTCCCCCCTTCATCGGGAACCACATAACAATTATTGTAACCCCGAATAAAGGCTTCTAAAATGGAACGATCTGACTTACGATAATAGTCTCCTAAAATCGGTTTAATGGCTTCTGTTGCCGTTTTTAAATGATAATGAGGCATGGTTAAAAAGATATGATGAGCGACATGGGTGCCAATATTGTGATGGATATCGTTAATGAATCCATAATCGTGATCCACTGTAGATAAAGCCCCTTTTAAGAAGTACCAATCTTTGCCCCGATACCAAGGAATATCAGGATCGGTATGGTGTAAAAAAGTCACTAAATCTAACCAGATTACAAAAACGACATAAGGACCTAAATAATATTTCAGTAACCAGAAAAATCCCCATTGATAGGTTAAAAATCCTAACAATGCCACCATTAGACTACAGCATATCGTACTGGTTAAAACATCCCATTTTTCAGAAGGGCGAAACAGATCACTATTGGGATCAAAATGACTTCCTTTTCTGCCTGGAGAACGCTTAAATAAATAAATAGGATAAAGAAATAAAACCAGTTTAAATCGGGCAAATTTTTCTAACCATCCCATCTGATTATATTTAGATTCCGTAATGGGATACCAACTTTCGTCTATGTCAATATTACCAGTATTTTTATGATGGGTACGATGACTAATACGCCAACCATGAAACGGAACTAAAATGGGAGTATGGGAAAGATGACCAATAAGATTATTTAACCATTTGTAGCGAGAAAAGGAACCATGGCCACAATCATGGCCTACCACAAATAAAGCCCAAAACATCGTTCCTTGCATTACCCAAAAAATCGGCCAAAAAAACCAGGAATCCAAAGAATAGGCGATGGCATAAAGACCACAAACGACAAAAACATCCCAAAAAAAATAAGCCAGGGATTTAATGGCAGAGGACTCAAAACAATGGGGAGGAATCGCTTCTCTAATATCCTGTAACGTAAAGGGAAGGTCAACCACTTTGGGTTCTGGCCTATGGACAGTCATTGGTTGCTGCATTCAGTCTCGAATCTCCTTTTGATAACTGAGTGTGAGGAAAAAACTTAATTTTTCTTAATCCTACTTATTATACTACTTAATACTGCGTTACGAAATGATATGTTCCCACACTGCTTTTTCTAGGAGCCAATAATCTATCAATATCTGCCAATATCTTCTAAAATCTTTCAAGATCTTTCTAGACCGATAAAAATTGCCATGATATATCGACTTCTTTGTGAGTAACTTGGTTGGGGAGAAAAACCTGCGGAATCACCGAGCCATTTCCGATCTCGAAATCTACTAATTGTTAGTAGATTTTGTTACAGGTTATCAGGAAAAAAGTAGGTGTCAGATGCTAATTTGTCTAAAACTCTCTTCTGGACTTGTTGATAGGCAGTTTCGACTTGTCCTAAGTCTCGACGAAAGCGATCTTTATCCATCACACGCGCTTGGGGATCTTTTTCAGTTTGATCCCAGAGTCGGCAGGTATCAGGGCTAATTTCATCGGCCAGTAAAATTTGTCCCTGGCTATCGATGCCAAATTCGAGTTTAAAATCCACTAGGGTAATTTGACAACTGGCAAAAAATTCTTGTAAATGTTGGTTGATGCTTAGGGCTAAACTTTGCAGTTGTTCGAGTTGTTCTTCGCTGGCTACTGCTAAAATTAAAAGGCGATCACGGGTCAATAAGGGATCGCCTAATTCATCATTTTTAAAGTAAAATTCTACTAAAGGAAAAGGTAATTTATATCCTTCTTCTAATCCCGTTTGTCGACATAAACTCCCTGCTGCCAGGTTTCTGACAACCACTTCTACAGGAATTATTTTGACTCGTTTCACTAATATTTGATCATCAGCAGATTGTTCGATTAAATGGGTAGAAATTCCTTTGGATTCTAACCATTGAAACAAGGCGACTGTGATTTGACAGTTTATTTTTCCTTTTTCGGCAATGGTTCCTCTTTTTTGAGCATTAAAGGCAGTAGCATCGTCTTTAAAATGGGTTAAAAGAACTTCGGGATTTTCCGTGCTATAGAGAATTTTTGCTTTTCCTTCGTATTGTTTTTCCATGATTCTTGATAGCTGGTAATTTTAACTAAATAAAAGATAGCAGTTGCCTGTTGTTTCACCCTAACCATTGGGTAAAACCCCAACTTTTACATCTAAGGTTAACAGTTTGCCATTCCGTTCAACTTCTACAGGAATGGTACTACCAACCCTAACTTTTTCAACTGCTTTTTGAACGGCTGAGGGAGTTTTTAGGGGTTGTTGATCAATCGATTGAATAATATCCCCTGCTTCTAACCCTGCAGCAGCAGCAGGAGAATTAGGAACAACTTGAACAATTAAAATCCCTGAGTCTGCGTTAATATTTAATTCTCCAGTTCCTTTTAATTTTTGTTTGATTTCTGGAGTTATTTCTACCATCTGAATACCTAAATAGGGATGCTCTACCGTTCCTTTGGCAATTAATTGCTCGGCAATTTCTTGGGCTTTATTAATAGGAATAGAAAATCCAATACCTTGAGCATTTTGGAAGATAGCAGTATTGATACCGATCACTTCTCCTCTCGCATTGAGAAGCGGACCACCAGAATTGCCAGGGTTAATGGCAGCATCGGTTTGGATAAAGTCAACTCGTTTATCTCCTACACCAATTTGGGAACTGTGTCGTCCGGTAGCACTAATAATTCCCGTGGTTACGGTATTATCTAAACCCAAAGGATTCCCAATTGCAATTGCCCATTCTCCTACGTTAAGATTATCGGAGTTTCCTGCTTTAACGGTCGGTAAATTATCGGCTTCAAGATCAATGACAGCCACATCTGTAACTGGGTCAGTTCCTAATACTTTTCCTGTAAAAGTTCGACCATCTTTTAACGTAACTGTGACCGCTTGCGTTCCGGCAACGACATGAGCATTGGTAAGAATTTTTCCATCTTTACTTAGAATAAATCCTGAACCAGTTCCCCGTTGAATTTCCTGATCGGGAATATTGGGAATTTGTGACCCAAAAAAGCGACGGAAAAAGGGATCTTCAAACATAGGAGGAACTTCGGTTTTAACGGTGCGAGACGCATCAATTCTTACTACTGCCGGACCCACTTTTCTAACCACATCCGTGACAAAGTTTTCTGATGTCATCGGAGGTAAAGAAGACCATTCTTCGGGAACTTCAGTGGTCGTGGATGGAGCAATGATTTCTGTCTGTTCGCTGAAAAGATGAGGATAACTAAAGGCAATGGTTCCTCCAATACCTACTCCCATTCCTAATAGGATTAAGGAGATATAAGTGAATGGTTTTTGCAAGATAGAACTGTGAGAATTGGTCATTTTGGCTGAGGGATAAGATTGATTTAAACTATGGTTTTTCATGGCTTTTTTTATTTATATTGTCAATAATAGGGAAGAAAAGTCAGTCCGTATGAGGAGTAAATGATGGGAAAACGGCGATTGGACTGACATTTTTTACTATAAGCGAGAGATATGACAACCTTATGACGGTAAGATGACGTTTTGATGTCAAGTTAGAAAACATCTTATCTCCCCTACTCCTAACTCCATTATAAGTAGTTGCACATCTAATGAAACGAAATTGTATCAATAATTGTCAATCCAGCTATAAAAAGTTAAATTGGTATTACCATAATGTTTTTCTCGAACCACTGTTAATCCTTTTATTTCTGCTGCTTGCCAAAATTTAGGGTTATGTTCTACGGCGATTTCTCCTTGTTCATTTAATAGTTTATAAGTAACAATTAATTCTAAAACAGGCTGATATAATGCACTTTGATAAGGTGGATCAAAATAAATAAGATCAAATTCTTTCCCTCCTAAAGTTTTTAATCCTTTTAAAATATCTCCTTTTATAATTTGAAACTCTTGCTCATGATTAGCTATATTTTGCCAATTTTCGTTAATAATTTTACAAGCTTTTCCCTGCTTTTCTATGCCGATAACAATAGAAGCACCACGACATAAGGCTTCTGCACCCATTGACCCATTTCCTGCACATAAATCTAACCAACGACACCCTGTTATTTCTCCTTGCCAAATATTAAATAATGCTTCTCTCACTTTAGCTGAAGTGGGGCGGGTTAACTCTCCTGATAATGTTTTTAATAGTCGATTTCCATAAATTCTCATTGTTTTTTTTACCCCGTCCTTAAAGATAGGGTCTTTAACTATTCTCTATTTTTTAACTTTCCTTCTAATTCTTGAAGTTGTTCTTTTTGGGTTTCTAGTTCTAATTGACGACGGGTTAAATCAAGACTTTTGGCTGTAATTTCCTGTCGCCACTGTTCAACTTTTTCTTGTTCTTTTTCGACCCATTCAGGAGTAATAACGCCATTAGTTAAATAGGTTTCAACTAAACCCATAACCCAATCTTTGGCTTCTTTGACTTCCAAAATCTCTCGATTATTGCCTAGCTTTACTAATACCAAAACTCCATCCCCAAAACCCATAGGAATTGTACAGGGGATGACTTGATTAGACATGATATCCCAAAGGTTTTGGGAGGATTGGCGTGCCAGCAACAAAAGTTCCATCTCGCCTGAGTCGGAATTCTCTTTCACTTGGGCTAGGTGCAGCATAGTGGGTTACGGGGTTGGCGCGGTGGTACTTTTTATTATTGCAGACGCTTAAGACGTTCGCGTAAAATTTCGGCTTGTTTTTCAGCTTCTGCGAGGGCATCTCTTGCGGACTGAACAACCGCTTCGGGGGCTTTATTGACAAAACCAGGGTTGTTGAGTCGTCCTGAGAGAGATTTAATCTCAGCCTCAATTTTACCTAAATTCTTCTCTAATTTGGCACGAAGACCGGCAATATCAACCACACCAGAGAGAGGAATGAGGGCCTGTATGGTTCCGACGACTCCAGCAATGACTTGTTCCGTCTGTTGTTCTAGTTGGGAGGTAATGGTTAAAGTTTCCACTTTCCCTAAGTCTTGGATATATTTTCGGCCTGCTTCGAGGATAGTCCGTTCTTGCTCACTTTCACTCTGTAAAATCACCGAAACCCTGACCCCTGGTTTAATCTCTGCTTGGGCCCGCATATTCCTCAAGGTGCGGATGGTTTCAAATAAGAGACTAAAGCCATCTTCTAACTCTGGGTTAATAAGGGCGGTGTCAACGTTAGGATAGGGTTGTAAGGCGATAAATTGACCGTTACTTTGGCTGAGGGTTTGCCAGATTTCTTCGGTAATATGGGGCATAAAAGGATGGAGTAGCTTTAAGGTACCATCGAGGATGTAGGCTAAGGTTTGCCGAGCAACGTCACGGGAGGGTGTTTCGTCCCAGAGACGGGTTTTTACCAGTTCGATATACCAGTCACAAAAATCTCTCCAGATGAACTCATACAGCCCTTTTGCTGCTTCTCCCAAGCCGTAGACTTCGATAGACTCCCTGGTTTGTTGGACGGTTTGGTGAAAGCGTGAAAGTATCCATTTATCTGATAATTCCAGGTTATTAATATCAGGAATACCTAAACTTTGGGGGGTTTCTCCTTTGAGGTGCATCATTACAAACCTGGCTGCGTTCCAAAGTTTGTTGGCGAAATTTCGAGAGGCTTCTACGGACTCGGATTGGTCGGTTTTGCGATCGTATTGTAGGCTAATATCTTGTCCAGCACCAGCCACTTCTCGAATGAGGGTATATCGTAGAGCATCAGTCCCATATTTTTCAATTAAGATCAAAGGGTCAATACCATTGTTATAGGACTTCGACATTTTTTTCCCGTTTTCATCTCTAACTAAGCCGTGAATATAGACATCTTTAAAGGGCATTTGATCGGTAAAATAGCCGGCCATCATGGTCATTCTAGCCACCCAAAAGAAGATAATATCAAATCCTGTTACAAGGGTACTGGTAGGGTAATAAGTGTTTAAATCGTCTGTATTTTCGGGCCAGCCTAATGTTGAAAATGGCCATAAACCCGACGAAAACCAAGTATCTAAAACATCGGGATCTTGTTCTAATTTGATGTTATCTCCGTAGTCTTTTTTGGCTTTTTCTAAGGCTTCTGTTTCTGAATGCGCTACAATAAAGGGTGTGTTATCGGTAATTTCTCCCTCGGTTTCGCTAATGACGTACCAAGCTGGAATTTGATGACCCCACCACAATTGACGAGAAATACACCAATCTTTTAATTTGATTAACCAATCTCGATAAACTTTTTTCCAGCGTTCAGGTACAAAATTAGGGGAATTATTTTCGTCTAGACATTTTAAGGCTTTTTGGGCTAAGGGATTAATTTTGACAAACCATTGTGTGGATAATAAAGGTTCAACAGGAACCTTACCTCTATCGCTATAAGGAACGGCATGACTATAGTTTTCTATTTTGATTAAAAAGCCATCTTCTTCTAACTTTTTAACCACATTTTTACGGGCAACATAACGATCTTGTCCTTTAAATATTCCTGCATTTTCATTCAGGGTCCCGTCTTTATTCATAATATTAATAAACGGTAGCTGGTGACGGTTCCCCATCTCAAAATCATTGGGGTCATGGGCGGGGGTAACTTTAACACAACCAGTTCCAAATTCGGGATCAACTAATTCATCTGCAAAGATAGGTATTTCTCTGCCAACAATGGGTAAAGTTATAGTTTTCCCAATCAAATTTTTGTATCTTTCATCCTTAGGATTAACGGCAACTCCTGTATCCCCTAACATAGTTTCTGGCCGAGTGGTTGCTACTTCAACATGACCGCTACCATCACTTAAGGGATAACGAAAGTGCCACAAATGACCCTCTACCTCTTTATTTTCTACTTCTAAGTCTGAGACTGCTGATAGAGATGCAGGACACCAATTAACTAAATAATTACCCCGATAAATTAACCCCGCTTCATACAGTTTAACAAAGGCTGTTCTGACCGCTTTTGATAATCCTTCATCCAAGGTAAACCGTTCCCGTGACCAGTCCGCAGACAGCCCCATTTTTTTCAATTGATTAACAATTTTACCCCCAGATTCTTGCTTCCATTGCCACGCTTTTTCTAAGAACTTTTCCCGTCCAATCTCATAACGGGTTGTTCCTTCTGACTTTAACTGTTTATCTAGGATCGTATGAACTGCTATACTCGCATGGTCAGTTCCGGGGAGACAAAGGGTATTATAGCCACTCATGCGATGATACCTTACTAATACGTCCATGAGGCAATCTTCAAACGCATGGCCCATGTGGAGACTTCCAGTGACGTTGGGGGGAGGAATGACAATGCAAAAGGTTTTCCCTTCTTTGCTATTATCTGCCTTAAAGACTTGATGGGTTTCCCATGCGTCTTGCCATTTGCTTTCTGTGGTTTTGGGGTCGTATTGGGTGGGTAGTTCAGGTATACTTGCGGTCATGGACAATAAAAGAGTGGGTGTTTATATAGTTACCTTGTTAAATTGTGCCATATTATCGAGGGGATTTAGAATTTAGAATTAAAAATTGATTATTCATTAACCCTTTATGAAGAAGATTTTTGTATCTGGAGATTTTTATTTTTTACCCCAAGATGATTAATGATGCTTCATTTTTCTATTTCCTCTAACAGTAAATTGATTTGAGATTTAAAACTAGGTATTTCTCGTTCTACAATTTGCCAAATTAGGTCTAGATCAACTCTAAAATATTCATGGACTAAAACGTTCCGAAAATCCGCTATATCATTCCATTCTATTTCATTATGACTATCTTTAAAGCTTTTAGATAAGCTTCTAACAGCTTCCCCAATGATTTGTAAATTATACAATATCCATGTTTGTATTAATTCATTTTCCATAAATATAATTTTTCCCTTTACAACATATTTTTCAATTTTTAAAATAGCTTGTTGAATATCAATTAATCGCTCTTCATCACTTCTCATAACTTAATACATTCTTCCAAGACTTTATCTTTACATCTATCCTTTAATCCATTTTGTGTTACTATATCAACTTTTCGCCCTAAAATTTCTTCTAAGTCACGAATTAACCTTACAGGAAACCAAGGAGAAGTCTTAGATAAATCATAATCAATCAAAAAATCAATATCACTATCTTCTGTTTCTTCTCCTCTAGCAACCGAGCCAAAAATCCTAACATTAAATGCTCCATGTTTAGCAGCAATATCAAGAATTTCTTTTCGTTTTTCTTCTAGCAATTGTTTTAATGACATCTATTTATTCCTCTAATTTTTTTGTTTCTAACTTTTCTGTTATTGCTTGTTCCATAATAGCAATACTTTTTGGTGTAGTAGGAGAGGGATACCAATACCGCTCGATTAACAAAATTGATCTGTTGAGACAAGACGGGGAAGGGATTGACATAGTCTCATAACGACTCATTCTTGTTCGGAAGTTGGCAAAGTGTCTTTACCTCTTATTATATCTTGCTAAACTTTTTTTCATCTTATCATAGCTATAGTTCAGTTGTGCAGGAAAAAGTTAACCTCGATCATATTTGGATCATTTTTTTACTGTTGATGTTAACTTTAGCTACAGGTTAGGGAATCCTAACATTAGCATTACCTAGATGAGTCAACTTTGAACTATAATTTAGTACAGTACGAGATTACTTGCTGATTAAAAGTCAAAGTTGTCTAGAGAAATCTTAATTATTATTTATCGTCAAAATATAAGACAAAATGACAAATTCTGGATCTCATTTACAGGAAGATAGTAACGATTTAGTTAAACTGAATTATAATCATTTTCTTAATCAAATTATTGACATTTTAAATAGGGATAACTATCAAAAACTTTTTACAGTATCGAAAGATGGCAAACGTTTATTAATGGATGTTGATGAACTTGCTTATGAAGTTGTTCAGTTGTCTATTAATGATCCTTTTATTAGTCAACCCTTCGGAACAAAATGTGCATCTATTAATTTTATTGAAGGAACAGAAAAGAATTTTAGTGACAAATTACATCAAATTCAAGCAAGGGTTAAAGAATTATTAGACAATGAGTTACCAAAAGAAAACGATCAATCTGTATCTATCCAAACCTTTCTAGAGAGTATCACCACACCTTTAAAAAGTTTAAAAGATCAAGTTAATAATAATAGTATCAGTTTTAATTATCCTTTTGATCAACAATATACCAATTTACAAAAACAACGGTTAACTTTACCTAAAGATGAGCAAAATATTCCCCCATTGCTAAGATTGCATAAACTCAGTATAACAGTCAAACAACCTACTAGCTTTGTGAATGAATTAAGAAGTAGTTTAGAAAATTATCTTGAAATAAATTTTGAAGAGGAAAAAGAGGATTTAGTAGAAGATATTATTGATCCTTTATTTGAAAATCAAGAGAAAGAAGATAATGATATTTATAAATTAAAAAAATTAATGAAAGAAGAAGCACTAGGAAAAATCAAGAAAGCAGCAAGTATTAAATACTTAGAATTTTTATGTGAAAAAGTTAAAGATAATAAAGATTCAGTTTATCTAAAAGATTTAATTAGAAGACTAAAGTTAATAGAAACTTATATTAATGATGAAAGTAAACCCGATGATCATTATACAGTTTATTATGAAGGTGTTGAATTCAATTTTCGGCAGTTTTTTAATAATTCCTATGCTTTTGATTCCTTACCAATTATTTCACAAATTGAAGGGTATTTAGGAGAAATGAATGATAGAGATAACGATAGACAAGAATTTGTCTTTGGAATGAAACTAAAATTAAATGGACAAGTCCACATATCTGAAGGAGAAAGTTCTTTTGACTATCATATTAACTTCCTAGACTTAGATAAGAAGGAAAATAAAGATAAGTTAGATAATGAAATTGAAAGAGAAAAATTCATCAAAAAAGTTTTTAAAGTTGTATTTTTATATTACTTTATTTTTGCTTCTCGTAGTAATCCTTTAGATAAAGAGAAAAAATATGATCCATCATCGGAACTAACTTATGATCCAGTCGAAAACTTTGAAACCAAGATGTTAGATATCTTGAAAGAAAATAATGATCAAGAAAAGAAAAAGTTATTTAGTAATATAAAAAAGGGTTTTGAACAATTTCATGTACCTTTTAAATTAAATAAGTTGAGAAATGTACTAATTTACTACATTGAAGATTCAAAATTATTTGACACTAAACCATACACTTTAAAAGTTAGTATTAGTCAAGGTATTTTAGAAAAAGATCCAGATACGTTGACTAAAGGTTATCAAATCTTTAATGACAAGTTAGCTAAAAAAGAAGCTTTAAAATATATTTCAGTTGACGATAATACTAAGATGAATACTGAAGCATTATGTAGTTTATCGGTTGACATTAAATTTAATGATATTCAATATTTTCCGAGTAACGACAAACAACGGTTTAGTATGAATTATGATTTAGAAGGAATTAAGACTATACCTATGATTCTAACACCTCAAGAAGATCAGTGTCGTAGAATTTATAAACAACAATTAAAAAATCAAGCTTCTTTAGTTTTTAATTATAATCATGAACGTCTTAAAAAAGAAATTTTTAATGCAGAAGATAATCCTAAAATGTTTTGGTATCAGTTAACTTTCTCTTTGTTAACTTACCTCAGTTTAAAAGTATTATTAGATGAATCAAAAGATCGCTTATTTATTCCTTTATTACGTCTTCAGTTAACAGATAAGGATGACGGTTCACCCGAAGAAGTATTTATGCGTTCTTTTTCTTATGTATTATCTCATTTGTTAAATGAAAATCATGACTTGAGTTCTCAAGGAATTTGTGTTAAAAAGCTTGATTTTTATAAAAAGCGAAATTCACTAAGTTCCTTATATTCTATCCTTCCTAAGATATTTAAGTTTGATAATGATGATAATTATACGCC
This sequence comes from Crocosphaera sp., assembly GCA_030065735.1. GTDB lineage: Bacteria > Cyanobacteriota > Cyanobacteriia > Cyanobacteriales > Microcystaceae > Crocosphaera. Next base: position 768 of record JASJDD010000173.1, on the reverse strand, counting down.
TAAATTAGATAAACTTGCTATTATTGCTGTGTCTAGTCGAGAATGCGATCGCAAATATAGCAACACCTATCAAAAAAAGAATATGATGGGGGAAGTTATCTGTTTACATCGTCAAAAAGATCAAACAATTCGATTATATAATCAAGGAACATTTTCTCGTAATCATGATAGCGAAGAGATTTATAAATATCCTGATATTTTGATTAATAAAATTACTCAATTATATAATCAAGGATATCGTCATTTCTTATATATTGCTAAATCTCCCTACTCTAACTATTTAAACATTACAGGAGAAGATAGAGAACTCTTTTTTATGTCTCCTGATATCATCAAAGAATTAAAGAAAAGCAAAAGTGACATCAATATTTATCCTATTTTCTTCGATAAATATTATGTCGTTAAACTACAAGAAATAAAAGCTGCTTCTCTCTATATACAAGATACAACAGAATTGACACAATTAGTTAATGATAAAGCAGATGCAAGTCAACGATCTTTAGTATTTTTTAACTTGTTTAATGGTATTACGGTAGGGAATGATAAGTCATACAATGGTGTTATATCCTATACAACTTTATTAAATATTTATAACGATACTGAACATGAAAAAACTATCTATCAGGGACTAATTAATGATACTGAGTTAAAAAAAGATATACTAAATTACTTAACCTTATTTCATTTTTCTCGTTATGAAGCAACACCAACAAGGAATAAACCAATTAGTTTAAAATTAGATCCTTATCAAAACTTAATAGGAGATAA
>JASJDD010000172.1 GCA_030065735.1 Crocosphaera sp. | reverse complement strand
CCTGTATCTATATACGTTTGGTTCATTAAGTTCAGGCAATAATTCCACAACCATCGGCAGTTACCAAAGCTTTGCTCTAGTGAGTGCTTTTGCTCTGTATTGGGATATAGCCTTACTTTGATGACCTTGAGCATATTAGAGTTAACTGGGTTTTCTATAAAGTATGATAGCATAGATTTGAGCAATGTGGACGCTACGCGGGTTAATTTATTGCTCGAAATTCATCCCACGCCAAAATATAGTTATTTCTTATAGTATTTATGGCGTGGGGCTTCTTTCGAGATTTAAGCTAAATAGGGTTAAGATCAACAACAGATCATTTATCCTATCGTTAGACGAATCAACATGGAGAATAAACGACCAGAATTTGCCATTAAAGAACATTCTGTCCTATCTATTGCTACAGAAATGCACAATCATTTCCGAGATTTACAATCCTATTACCAAATTGCAAAAGGTAATTTAATGAGTCAACTTGAGTCGATGACTGATGAAGATCAAGTGACAGAAGTACAGAATAAATTGCGTGAAATCGAAGAAAAAATTACTTTTTTTCATGTTTTAAATAATGCCATATCTACTGTTGATACGGTTTTACACACTGAAAAAATGATCGCTGAGTTTAATAATAAACCGTAAACTCATGTTTACTTAATAATCAAAAGTAAGGTGGGTAAAATTAGCATCATTTCTTAACTAATTTTAGCAACTTTTGCCCTCTAGCCTACCTTACTTATCAGAAAAAAGTGTTTCAATGTTTTGATTACGTGATTTTTCAACCCTAAGTATTGAGCGATGCAACCTATGTTAAGTCCTATCGAAACCATTAAACTATTTGAATCTCAACCTGAACAAACCTTCTCGAAAGGAGATGTTATTTTCAAAAATGGAGATCAAGGAACGGTTATGTATGGCATCATTGAAGGAGAAGTGGAGATGTATGTCGATGGCAAAGTCATTGAAGTCATTCACAAAGGAGATGTGTTTGGACAAGGTGCCTTAGTTCATGAAGATCATTTAAGAGCTTCCACTGTGATTGCAAAAACTGACTGTAAACTGGCTGTTTTAGATCGAGAACATTTCTTATTTGCCGTTCAACAAACCCCTATGTTTGCTTTAGAAATTATGAGAAGTTATTCTGATCGTCATCGTCGTTTAAAAAAGATTCTGGATGCTTTAGGAAATATTTAGAACAGTGATCAATTCTAACATTATCTGTGTTCACGTTTTTATTAGTGGAAAAGTGCAAGGGGTAGGATACCGCTATTCTACAGTACAGGAGGCGCAAAAGCTAGGCATTGGGGGGTGGGTTAGAAATCGTCTTGATGGGCGTGTAGAAGCCATTTTTGAAGGCAAAGAACCCCTGATTGAACAGATGTTGCAATGGTGTCATCAAGGACCAAGAAGTGCTAAAGTCACTGATCTAACCGTAGAAACCGTAGAACCTCAATTATATCAAAGGTTTGAGGTAAAAGAAACCTTTTGATGGGAGACGGGGAGATTAAAAAACCGATAACTGGTAACTGATAGGTTGATATTCCCCGTTTCTACTTTTTTCTATGTTCTGACCGTTTTTTCTATTTATTAGTAAGAATTTTTCCCCATCAATTTCCAAAATTAATAACAAAATACACTTTTTTTTCCACTGACATCTAAAAATATTTTCGGTAACTTAATAAGAGATAATCCAAGCAAGAGAAAATAAAAAACAAGCCAATATGATGATAAATAAAGGACTGAGTTTATTCCTTTTAGTTCCAACCTTCTTTTGTGGAATCAATAATCTTTCTACTAAAGCACAAATTCCTCAAGGGAGTTTTCAAGAAATTTATATTGAAGGTTATTCAAACCAAGTTACTCAACAATTGAATCAAACGCTAAACCTTAATTTTATTGATCTTCCCGAGATTGAGAGTTCGGTTATTCCTAATGTAAATATTCAAGGAACGTTTTTGGATAATCCTAATAATGAAGTCAATCAAGAAATTAATCAAAATGTTTTCAACTCTAGCTTAATTCCTTTCAACTTAACTGATTTGAAAATTAATGATTTTATTGGTAATGATAACACTTTAAACGGACTTCAATTTAGTGAACAACAAGTATTTATTCAAGGAAATACTAATGTTAGTAATCAACTGAGTCGTCAAATTTTAACTGATTTTTTCCTATTAGAACAATCAGATGGAATGACAGAACTGGAACATCTTAATCAATTTCTTAGTGAATTGTTAGAAAGTGAGTTATTAGATTCTTTTCAATTGACTTCACAAGATACTTTGCTTTTTGGAAACAATAATATTGTCAATCAAAGTATTACTCAAACTGTTGATATTTTTATTTTTTTGTCCTCCGATTTGAATTCATTATTTGAAACGGATACTTGGATAAATGAAACCTTGTTAAAGCCAAACCAGTTTACCATTCAAGAGACATTTATTGATGTTAGTGAGAATAATTATGTTACTCAAACAATCAATCAATCTATTAATAACATATCCTTAATAAAGTCTAGTATTTCCTCCCAGGAAAATTATCTTTCATCAGGATTCAAAAATACAAATATTGACACAACTAATTGGGTTGAGTTTCCCATAGATGCTTTTATTAATGAAATTTTAAATAATACCATTATAGAAGGACAGCAAATCAATAGTCAATTCCTTGAAGTGGTTGGTAATAGTAATGAGAATATTCAAAAAAATGAACAAATCTTGGACTTAATAACGAATCAAGAATTATCGGAATTTACTGTTAATGAACAAGAATTGCTAGTCAGTGTTCCCGAACCTAGTAACCTAAGAATAATGATAGTATTATTAGGAATAATTGGCATAAGATTGGTCAACAAAGCTTTAACCCTACTCCTGCTGCTAACAAAACTAGGATTAAGCTTCAAGTTGCAAGGTGTTAGTCCAGATAAATAATTTTAGCCGTTTCGTGATCTAAAGTGGCACGACTCCTCCCTAACTTAATTATATAGGATGGAAACCTTTGTTCTAGGGTAACAGAAATGCCTGGAACAACGCCCATAATCATTAAACGGCGAATAATCGCTTCATCTGTTGTTCGTAAACAACTGACTTTGCCCGTGTTTCCCGTTTTTAAAGTTGATAATGCCATCATCAGAAATTCACTCCTAAAGTTGTTAAAGAAAAATTGACAAGATAACCGACCAAAAAGGCAAAGGGAAAGATAAATAAAACAATAGCTGTGGTGGTTTTTATTCCTCTTTCTTTGATCATAATTTGTAATTGGGCAATACAGGGTAAAAACAGGGTTAAAACAATAGCAGCAATAACCAATTGATTACCGTTTAAGATAGAATCTTGTTGTAAATCGAACAATCCTGCTGCGCCATAATCCCGTCGGAAGAAACCATATAAAAAAATTGGGGCGGCTGCTTTGGGAAGTCCTAACGCTAAAGTTAAGGGTTCTAAGCAGCTAACAATTAACTCAAATAGTCCCGTTAATCTTCCTATCCAAATTAACACCGATGCCCAAATAAATAAGGGTAAAATTTCCAAAAAATACCATTTTAATCTGAGATACGTTTTAGTGAGAATATTTTTTAGATGGGGCAACCGTAATGGGGGAATTTCTAGGTAAAATTCAGCTTGTTTCCCTGGTAATAATTTTGCCATTAAATAACCTGAAAGCAGAAATATTCCTACCATAAATCCTCCCCAGAATAATAAAGCTTTAGGATTTTGAGATAATAGGCCAACAATAACACCCCATTGCGCTGCACAAGGAATAGTTAAGGATAATAAAAAGGTAGCAATTAACCGTTCCCTTTTGGTTTCTAATGTACGAGTCACTAAGGTAGCCATAGTATCACACCCAAACCCTAAGACGATGGGAATAACTGATTTTCCTGAGAGGCCAATCGACTTAAATAGTCGATCCAACATTAAGGAAAGTCGAGGTAAATAACCACTATCTTCCAAGAGGGAAAACATTAAAAAGAAAGTCGCAACCACGGGCAAAACAATGGCAGTAGCATAACGAATACCTAAGGTAATAATACCATAGTCATTACCCAATAAATCTTGGATCGTTTGCCAGGGAAAAATTATTGCAACCACTTGATTTACTGTTGGGTTAATATAGGTTTCAAAGAAGGTTTCGATACTATCAACAAGAGTTCCTGCACCAAACTCTCCAACAAATTTATACACCCCATAATAAAGAATTAACACTAACAGAGGAAATCCCGTGATTGGGTTTACTGTCAATTTATGTATGATATTAGTCCAAGAAAAGCCTTGTTTTGAGGGTTCTTTTAAAAATTGCTTCTCCAATGTCCAAGCTAATTTCTGCCGAGTTGATACGATAACGGCAGTGGGAGACTCCCCTAATTCTTGTTGCGTTATTTCAATGATTTTTTCTACTGCTTCATAGGCTTGAGGATGCTTTTCTAATGTCTCCCATAAACTAGGATCGCGTTGTAGCAATAGTAAAGCGAGACTCCGTTTAGAAAGATGAAATTTCTCTTCATCTTCGGGCAATAATAACCCCTCAATTCGCTTAATAGCTGCTTCAATAGGTTGGGGATAAGCAAGCTGTGTTAACATAATTTTCTACCTGTGACTTTAATTCTGTTACTCCATATCCTTTGGCAGTTGCTGTCATAACAACAGGAATTTTTAGGGTATTTTCTAACTCTTCTCTCGCAATTTCTATGCCTAATTGTTGTACTTCGTCTATCATATTTAAGACCAAAATAACAGGCAAGTTAGCTTCTATTAATTGCAAGGTTAAGGGTAGCATTCTCCCTAAATTCTTGGCATCCATAACATGAATTACCACATCAACAGATTCTTTAATTAATAAGTCTCTGGCTACCCTTTCTTCCTCTGTGATGGGGGATAAAGAATACATACCTGGGGTATCGACAACGGCCATGGGACGATTGCCGATAATGGTTTCTCCCCAAGCTACTTCTACGGTAGTCCCTGGATAGTTGGAAACCGTCATATAAGTCCCCGTTAAGACGTTGAATAAGACGCTTTTACCCACATTCGGCATTCCTACTAAAGCAATGCGTGGCATGGGGGTTAGTTTGGGTGGGGTCACTTTCTTCTTATTAAGAATTTTAGCTAAGAAGTGACTCAGTTGGCTTTCTTTTTTGCCATGACAAGACTGTGGACATTGATTACAGGTCATGGGAGTTCCTCCCTTTCAATGGTGGATTATCATACCATTGGTATTTAAGTAATTTTTGCATCTGCTCATCTAATTAACTTAAGTCTAATGCAAATATCTCTCAATAGTATTATACCATCATAGGGTCTATTCAAGGTATAGCAGAATAGCCTTTACAATCTTTTTATGTGGGTTAAGAAATATGAAGGTTTAAGCTTGATTGTTATTAGCTTCTGCTTGGACTGTTTCTAAGGGTAAATCCAAGGAAGCTGCTATAATTTCCACACTCAAACCTAATTTTATCATTCTTGGGATCGACTCTAGTTTACTAAATAGTTGTCCTTCTTGTCTTCCTTCTTGTCTTCCTTCTTGTCTTCCTTCTTCTAAAGCTTCTTGATAAACTTTAGTTTGTTTTAAATCACTTAAACTAAACATAGCTTCTAGTTCCTGACGACTAATTTTTGGTAATTTATAAATCAGAATAGTCTCTAATAGTTCCAAAAGTTCTCTCTGTTGCTGTTGATTAATTATTTCTTGACGAACTTTTTGAATGATTGGCCTAGCAACTTCAACAGCTTCCGTTTCTTTGGATACTATCAATTCAATTATAGCAATACCTAGAGATTTCGTGTCAGATAGTTCTAATTCATTGAGATAAATACGTTGTATTCGTTGAGAGATGAGTAATTCTTGATAACGTTGACTATTAGATGATTCAACTTGACGATTAGGATAAATAATACGGATGAAAAATCATAGTTACTAGCTTCTTCTGGGTTATGATTAATGAGTTCAAAGAAAAAGCTAGGAAATGATTGGAACAGTCGATAAAAAATAGTATCTGTTTTCACTAAAACAAAGTATAAATAAAGGGAGCGATCGCCGATCCTTGGGTAAAAATAATTAAGGCACCTAATAACACTAAAGTAATAATTAATGGAGCTAACCAATACTTTTTACGTTCGTTTAAAAAGCCCCATAAATCTTGTAAAAGTTCAATAAATCCTTCCATTAATAAGGTTTCTCCATACTAACTTTATTTTTAATTTGACTAGAGACGCGATAAGTTTCTAACCTAAATTCAAATTTTCTTTTCAGAGGATCTCGCTTAATTATTTTCATAATTAAGGCCATCGGTGTTACAATAATAAAGAAAATAAGACCTAAAATAACACGACTATTGACCCATGCAAGTACCTGAGCAACTCTCATCCATCCTTGATAAATAGGAGCAAGAGATTGAGGAATAAATAGGGCAACAATAGCTAAAGTACCGCCAATAATCCAAGGAGTTAAGGGTAAATTATAACCCCATAATAAGGGTAATGCTAATCCAAATAATAAGGCAATAATAGCACCCGTTAGTAAGCCAAAATCTCCTAATCCCTTCTTATCTAATTTAGGTATTTCATGAAACATTTTTTGATCTCCTTTGTTAACTAATCCAATTCAAATTCTTCTTTCCAAGACTCATCTTTTTGCCATTGAGGTTGTTTCGATTTTGCCAATAAATAATTATTAATCACTAAATAATCCATCTCGGTACGCATAAAACAACGATAGGCATCTTCTGGGGTACAAACAATGGGTTCTCCCCTGACATTAAAGGAAGTATTAACTAAAACTCCACAGCCTGTCAAGGCTTCAAATTGTTTAATTAAATGGTAATAACGGGGGTTAGTTTCACCGTCAACAGTTTGCACTCTTGCTGAATAGTCAACATGGGTAACAGCAGGAATTTTTGAGCGAGGGATATTTAATTTTTCGATGCCAAATAATCGTTTTTCTTCCTCAGTCATTGGGATATGTAAGTCTTTTTTAACTTCTGCTACTAATAACATATAGGGACTGGGTTTATCCAACTCAAAATACTGGTCTACTTTTTCTGCTAAAACAGAAGGTGCAAAGGGACGAAATGACTCCCGATATTTGATTTTTAAGTTCATTACTGACTGCATTTTTTCATTACGAGGATCGCCAATAATGGAACGATTACCTAATGCTCTCGGTCCAAATTCCATCCGTCCTTGAAACCAACCGACAACATTCCCTTGTGCGAGTATTTCTGCTACTTTCCTAAACAGTTCACTATCTTCTAAATAAACATAATTCGCCCTGACATCATCAAAATAGTCTTGTGCTTCTTTATCACTAAATTGAGGACCCAAATAAGACCCCTGCATAGCATCGCCATCAGTAGCATAACGAGGCTTTTCTAAGTATTGATACCAGATAGCTAAGGCTGCTCCAATGGCTCCACCAGCGTCTCCAGCAGCAGGTTGAATCCAAATATCTTTAAATTTACCCTCCCGTAAAAGTCGTCCATTCGAGACACAATTTAACGCGACTCCTCCTGCTAAACATAAATGATCTGTCCCTAATTCTTTAGAAGCCGTATTGGCTAATTTTAAAACAATTTCTTCGGTGACTTTTTGAATAGAAGCAGCAATATTCATCTCCCGTTGCGTAATTTTACTTTCGGGTTTTCGGGGCGGTTGACCAAATAGTTGAGCAAATTTATGGTTTGTCATTGTTAAACCAGTTGCATAGTTAAAATAATCCATATTAAGGCGAAAGGTTCCATCCTCTTTAATATCAATTAAATTTTCTAGGATTAAATTAGTATATTTTGCCTCCCCATAAGGGGCTAACCCCATCAATTTGTATTCTCCAGAATTGACTTTAAACCCTGTATAATAGGTAAAAGCAGAGTATAGTAAACCCAAAGAGTGAGGAAAGTCGATTTCCCACTGAGAAATCATTTGATTACCTTCCCCTAACCATAAGGAGGTTGTTGCCCATTCTCCCACTGCATCTAAACATAAGATTGCTGCGGTTTCAAAGGGACTGGGAAAGAAAGCAGACGCAGCATGAGATTGATGATGTTCTGTAAATAATAAGGGGGGAAGTTGAGAAGTTTTACAATTACCTAATTTAGCTAATTCTTTCTTTAAAACTGTCTTTAAATATAACTTTTCTTGTAGCCATACTGTCATAGCACTGACAAAAGAACGAAACCCTTTCGGTGCATAAGTAATATAGGTTTCTAAGAGTCTTTCAAAGGTAATTAAAGGCTTTTCATAAAAAACAATATAATCTAATTCTCGTAGGGAAATATTAGCTTCTGTAAGCACATAACCAATGGCATTTTTAGGAAACCTAGCATCATGTTTCTTGCGAGTAAACCGCTCTTCTTGTGATGCTGCTAGAATTTTGCCCGATTGAACTAAGGCTGCAGCACTATCATGATAGTAGGCAGAAATGCCCAAAATATTCATCTTTAATTCAATCCTCCACCCTGTTATACTGAATTATCTATGATCAGGGATAATCCTTAGCCATAAATAAATACCCTAGAGCATAACATAGAAGACGCAAAAAAATAAAATAAGCTCCTTAACACAAAAAGAGATGAATCGATAAATAATAAGGTATCCATCCGTTAGATATAGGCTAATACTAAGCGGAATAGGGTGAATAAACTTGCTCAGAGGATTTTTCAACCTAGGAAACCTTATAAAATGGCTACTATGGCTAAAGTTAAACCGGTCCAGAATAAGGTTTTACTGCGCGCAGAACATAAACCTGGTAACATCATAACTGTTCATCTCCATCAATAATAGAGAACCCAACTCCATACCTCTCCAATATACTATCTCCATTCTAGAAATAAATCAGTATATTTCTAGGTAGATGGATACTCGCTAGTCAATCTCTCCGTAATAGCCACCAGTCCCCAGAGAAAGATTAAGATAATTATAAGGCTCATCATCAGTATTTCCTCGTATGTTAACTTTTGTAAATGCAGTTAAGTTTATTTTAACTTCGTGATTTTGGAGTCCATAGGGAGGATAACCGTATCAGTATAAATGCTGATCAACCTAGAAAGCGGACAAACTCGAAAAAAAGGAATCATGAACAATAGGTTTTAAATATGACCCATCCTTTCTTCTTTGAGGGCTAAAGCTAATTTTTGCGGTATCCTATCTAAATTAGCTGATTTTTGTAATGCTGAAAAAGGGGAAACAAAGGTATAACAAGGATCGCACTCTCCATCATCATAGACTTGCATCACCCATTTATCAGGTAAATTATTAACCGTAACCTCGACAATATACCACCATTTATCATCAATTTTACGAGAATTTTCTATGGACAACAATGCTTTTTCTTGGTTAGATAATTCCCATTCTTCTGCAATAAAATCAATCGCTTTTTGTTCAGCTTCGGATAAAGAAATCATCACTAATTTTCCACCTCATTAATCTTTTCAACTTCCCAATGATCCGCATCTATTTCCTCTAATAAGGCCTCTAGTTTTTCTTGTGCTTCGGCTGAAGACTTTGCCTTAATAGAGAAACAGGCACTGACCACAATCTCATAAAGTTTATCGGGATTGAACTTTTGAATACTATGTTTCATTGTATCCAAGATTAAGTTAATATATCAATTGTAATTTTATAATCGATAACTAAGCTGTAAAATAAATATTAAAAAGGTAGGCAAAACCTACCTTAAACCATTAATTATGTCACTAATTCTCATCATCATTTTGTCCAAATTATTAACTTAATCTTAAAAAAAACATCCCGTTAGATATAAGACAGTTGAGAGTTACAAAATAAGAGATAATGGAAAGTACGTCTCAATTTTGGTCAGTGTCAAGCGTCATAACACAAGACCTTAGTACAATAACAAATTAGATAAACTTCAGATGCGAACCCATTATTGTAACCACTTAAACGCAACGGATATTGAGAAGACTGTCACCCTGTTTGGCTGGGTTGATCGTCGTCGAGATCACGGTGGGGTTATTTTCATTGACCTACGCGATCGCACAGGAATCGTGCAAATTGTCAGCGATCCTCAGCGTACCCCTACATCCTACCCCATTGCTGAGACGCTACGCAACGAATATGTGGTCAAAATCATTGGACAAGTTAGTCAGCGTCCTCCAGAGTCTTTGAATCCAAAAATTCCTACCGGAGAAGTGGAAATTTATGCGGAGTCCATTGAGTTATTAAATGGGGTGAATAAACAACTGCCTTTTGTGGTTTCTAGTTTAGAAGCAGAGTTAGTCAAAGAAGAAACTCGTCTCAAATATCGCTATTTAGATTTAAGACGCGATCGCATGGCCAAAAACTTACAATTACGTCATGAAGTTGTCAAAGCAATGCGTCGTTATCTCGAAGATGAACAGCAGTTTATGGAAATAGAAACCCCTATTCTGACTCGTTCAACTCCTGAAGGAGCAAGAGATTATTTAGTGCCTTCTCGAGTTAACCCTGGACAATGGTATGCACTACCTCAATCACCGCAATTATTTAAGCAATTATTGATGGTTTCAGGATGCGATCGTTACTACCAAATTGCCAGATGCTTTCGGGATGAAGACTTACGGGCCGATAGACAGCCCGAGTTTACCCAACTGGATATGGAAATGAGTTTCATGTCCGAAGATGAAATTTTAGACCTCAATGAAGGATTAGTTTGTCATATTTTTAAAGCGATCAAAAATATTGAGTTAACCCGTCCCTTTCCTCGTTTGACTTATCAAGATGCAATGGAAAAATACGGTACAGATCGTCCTGATACTCGCTTTGATTTAACTTTAGTTGATGTTTCAGATATTGTTAAAGATAGTGGTTTTAAGGTTTTTTCAGGTGCAGTTAAAAATGGAGGAAAAGTAAAAGTTTTACCCATTCCTGGTGGCAATGATGTTATCTCTAATGTTCAAATAAAACCAGGGGGTGACTTATTCAAAGAAGCAACCGATGCAGGGGCAAAAGGGATCGCTTATATTCGGGTTAAAGAAAATAATAAACTGGATACCATTGGGGCGATCAAAGATAATTTAATCGAGGAACAAAAAGCCGAATTATTAGCAAGAACTGGGGCAAAACCTGGATATTTATTATTATTTGGTGCAGGAGATACAGACACAGTTAATAAGTCTTTATCTCGCTTAAGATTAGTAGTTGGCAAACGCATGAATTTAGTTGATCCTGATAAAATTAACTTGCTTTGGATCACGGAATTTCCCATGTTTGAATGGAATGCTGATGAAAAACGATTAGAAGCATTACACCATCCATTTACTGCTCCTAATTTAGCAGATTTAGATGATTTAGCAACAGCGAGGGCGCAAGCTTATGATTTAGTTTACAATGGGGTAGAAATTGGAGGCGGAAGCTTACGGATTTATCAAAAAGAAATCCAAGAAAAAGTCTTTGAAACCATTGGCTTATCCTTAGAAGAAGCTTATAATAAATTTGGCTTTTTATTAGAAGCATTTGAGTATGGAACACCGCCTCATGGGGGAATTGCTTACGGGTTAGATCGCTTGGTTATGTTACTAGCAAAAGAAGACTCTATCCGCGATGTTATTGCTTTTCCCAAGACTCAACAAGCAAGTTGTTTACTAACGGAAGCCCCTGCTTCAGTTGATAGTAAACAACTGAAAGAATTACAAGTTAAATCAACTTATAAACCGAAAGTCAAGGAAGAATAAAGTTATCAATTAATCTAAGGTAGGCAAGGCTTAGCTTACTGCTTTTATTTGTTTAACAAAAATGTCAAAAGAAGTCCCCACCTAAAAATACTATCAGGAACATTCACATTTTAGGTGGGGATGAATTTTGACCAGTATATCAACGTGCGACAGCACAACCTTGTTCGGCCATCTCTTCTA
>JASJDD010000171.1 GCA_030065735.1 Crocosphaera sp. | reverse complement strand
ACATCTCCCACTGTTGGTTCCCCGACAGAACGACTAATCAGGCGTTTTCGTTTCCCAGAGTCCCTGGGTACTTTATCCGATTTATTCAATTTTTCTGGTATTTCCCAAGCTCTGGAGGTCCCGTCATCCGACTGCCTTTCACTCTCATCTTGGATGGATACACTCCAAGTCTGGCTCAATTCAGGTTCTTACCTTACGGCCACTTTCAGTGTATCACAAAACCCCTGCCCTGGCTTTCATCCCTCGATTTTCGTCCCTCAAGCAAGACCTGCTCTTGCGGAGGAAACCTCCGCGAGCTTCCTTGCTCAATCGGGGATTTCTCGCCAGGGGGGTTAATGAAGTCAGAAGTTCCTCACTACGTTCCGGCGCTATCGCACAGAAGTTGTTTTTGAGACGAGGATTTAAGCCCCGCCTCAAAAACGTTTCGCTTTTAAAAGCCAGGTTTTAGACCCGATTATCTCGATCACACCCAGATGTTCAGTTATGATCAATCGTTGCTAGATGATCATTTATGGTTCAATAAAAGATCAATATGTCACTAGGAGAAAAGATGATGACAGAGAAATTTTGGGAAGCATATTGTCAAGAGGTTTTAGAGATTGATAAACAGGAAATTCGCCCCCTTTGTGAACCTAAATTACTACATCATGGGGAAAAAACTGCTAATGCTATTGTCCTCATTCATGGGTTATCGGACTCTCCTTTTTCGATGGCTGCCATTGGAAAAAAATTTTATCAAATGGGGTTTAATGTTCTTTTGCCTTTACTGCCAGGACATGGGTTAAAAGATGGTAAAACAGCCCTAGTAGCGATGAGAGAGCAAACCTTGTTAATACAGTGGAAAAAAGCCGTAAAATATGCAGTAACAGAAGCTAAAAAGATGGGACATAAAGTGTCCATTGGGGGACTATCTGCTGGTGGAGTATTAAGTACCTATTATGCCATTAATGATCCTCAAGATATTCAAGGGGCTTTATTTTTATTTTCTGCTGCATTAGACTTTGGTGATTTTCGAGAGAAATTAGTGCGAAAAAACTTCATTTTTGTTGAGATTCTCAAAATTTTAATAGATACCATAAACTTTAAAGAAAAAGGCGATTTTGTTGGCAAAAGACCCTATGCTTATGGTTGGGTTCCAACTGAAAGTTCAGAACGATTAGCAGAATTGATTTTAGAAATAGAAAAAAAATATTCAAACAAAAATAAACGATATAATGATCTTCAATGTCCTGTTTTTGCTGTTCATTCTGAATATGATCAAACTGCAGGCATTGAGGAAATCGAATTATTAATAAATAATCATCCAAAAGGACAAGAAAAAACCGAATTTTTCCGTATTAAAGAAGATTTTTATGTTACCCATTATCGTGTCGTTTTATCAGATAATACTTATAATTTAGATAATCCTCCCCAACCCATAGAGAGTAAAAATCCTTTTTTTCCAGAAATGATAGAAGTAATGAAAAATTTTGTCTATCATCATCTTTCTAAAGATTAGAGTTAACAATTGCTGTAGGATCAACTATACTGGCATTATTGTTTTTATTTTAATTTTATTGATTATGCCTCAACCTAACTTTATCATTGCTGGCGCTCAAAAAGCAGGAACTACAGCTTTCTGGTCAATGTTGAAACAACATCCACAGGTATTTTGTTCGCCTATCAAAGAGCCAACTTATTGGATAGTCAAAGATTGGCCTGAAGCTCCAAGATACATGAAAAACCTTAATCTTCCAGAATCTCAACGTCGCTTTTCCATCGTTGAAGATCCACATAAGTATGAAAACTTATTTAAAGGTTCAGAAAGTTATCCAGCTATTGGAGAAGCTTCAATCACTTATATATCATGTCCATGGGTAGCAGAGCGACTACGGAATCATCTTCCTACAGTTAAACTAATATTTATCCTCCGAAACCCAAGAGAACGAGCGTTTTCTCACTACCTAATGCACGTGAAAAAAGGGATCCGATCCCTAGCAACCATAGACCAAGATATTTGGAAAGTAGAATCTCGTCTGTTTGGATCTCAGTCATGGGAAGTTGGTTATGTTCCTTTCGGATTATACTATGAACAATTAACTAGATATTTCCAATACTTTACTCGTGAACAGATAAAAATTTTTTTATACGAAGATTTCTGTAAAAATCCTCTTAAAGTCATGAAAGAAACTGCATTATTTTTGGGGATTAACTCGGATTTTGAATCGAAGACCAACCTAGAAGTTAATCTTAGTTATCGTGTTTCAAAAAAAAATATATTAAATAACTTTATTGATGAAAACTCAATTCTATTGAGAAAAATAGTTAAAAAATATCCTAAGTTAGCAAAATTCATAGAGGTTAAACAAGAGAAACCTAAACTTGATGATAATTTAAGCAAGGCTTTAACAGAATATTTTGCCCATGATATTACTCAATTATCAACCTTAATCAATAGAGATTTAACAGCTTGGTTGCAATAATTAAACTAAATTTATTTAGACATAATATGCCAATTAGCCCAGAAATTAAACAACGAGTTACCCAACTACGACAACAACTTCAAAAAGCAAATTATGCTTACTATGTTCTTGATAATCCCATGATGGAGGATGCTGTTTATGATCAGTTATATCGGGAACTGGGTGAATTAGAAAAAGAAAATCCTCAGTTAATTACCCCTGATAGTCCTACCCAAAGAGTGGGCGATAAACCCGCAGCTAAATTTATTTCTGTTAGCCATAATATTCCTCTTTATAGTTTAGAAAATGCTTTTAATTTAGATGAGTTAAACGCTTGGGAAAAACGATGGCAACGATATAGTAAAAAAGAAGACTTTACATTAATTGAATATGTCTGTGAGTTAAAAATTGATGGATCCGCTTTAGCTTTAACCTACGAAAATGGCTTATTAACTCGTGGCGTAACGAGAGGCGATGGAACCACAGGAGAAGATATTACCCAAAATGTTCGCACCATTCGTTCCATTCCTTTAAAGTTAAATTTAGACAATCCTCCCCCCATTGTAGAAGTTAGAGGAGAGGCTTTTTTACCTTTAGATGAATTTTACCGTATTAATCAAGAAAGACAAGAAAACCAAGAACCTTTATTTGCTAATCCTCGGAACGCAGCAGCCGGAACTTTACGACAGTTAGATCCGAAAATTGTCGACCAAAGACGCTTACAATTTTTTGCTTATACTTTGCATCTTGAAGAGGCAGAAATTAACAGTCAATGGGAGTCTTTAAACTATTTAGAAAACAGTGGCTTTTTAGTTAATCCTCATCGTCAATTATGCCAATCCCTTGAGGAAGTGGCTGACTATTTTAAACACTGGGAAACGGCTAGAAAAGACTTACCCTATATGACGGATGGGGTCGTAGTAAAAATTAATCGTTATTCCTTACAAAAAGCGTTAGGATTTACCCAAAAATTCCCTCGTTGGGCGATCGCCTTAAAATATCCCGCAGAAGAAGCAGTCACCATCGTTAAAGATATTATCGTTAACGTGGGAAGAACGGGGGCCGTTACCCCCATGGCTGTGATGCAACCGGTCCATTTAGCCGGAACAACAGTACAAAAAGCCACCCTTCACAACAGCGATCGCATTGTCCAACTGGATATCCGTGTGGGGGATACGGTGATTATTCGCAAAGCAGGGGAGATTATTCCCGAAGTCGTCCGTGTCTTAACCGAATTACGTCCCCCCAACAGCCAACCCTATCAAATACCTGATCGCTGTCCTGAATGTCATTCTCCTTTAAAACGTCCCCCAACAGAAGCGGTGACTCGCTGTATAAATTTGTCTTGTGGGGCCATTTTACGGGGTAGTTTGGTTCATTGGGCCTCACGGGATGCTTTAGATATTCGGGGTTTAGGGGAAAAAATTGTTATCTTACTCATTAATAATGGGTTAGTTAATTCCATTGTTGATTTATATCATTTAACCCCCGAAAAAATTGCGAATTTAGAACGCATGGGAAACAAATCAGCCGACAATTTAATTAAAGCCATTGAAGGGAGTAAACAGCAACCTTATTCACGGGTTTTATATGGCTTAGGAATTCGTTATGTGGGTAGTGTTACTGCTAGTTTATTAGCTGAAAATTTTCCTAGTATTGATCAATTATCTCAGGCTTCTTTCCTTGCTTTAAGTTCTGTTTATGGCGTGGGAGAAGAAATTGCCCAATCCATTATTGATTGGTTTAGCATTGAAAAAAACTGTGATTTAATCCAACAATTAAAAAAAGTTGGGTTACAATTAGAAGCAACTTCACCTAAGATGACCACTGTTGAAACTTCTCTAACCCCTTTATCTGGCAAAACCTTCGTTATTACTGGAACCTTACCCACATTGAAGCGTAATGATGCTAAAGCTTTAATCGCAAAAGCAGGGGGAAAAGTAATCGGTTCTGTTAGCAAAAAAACAGACTATTTATTAATGGGGGAAAATCCAGGTTCTAAATTAACTCAAGCAGAAAAATTAGGAATTACTCAACTCAGTGAAGCCGACTTTTTAAATCTTCTAAAATCAGATTAATTATTCTCAGTGTAGCTTAACCTAAATAATGATCAATTTCTGAAAATTCTCCATAACTCAACTATGAATATGATTATCAAGAATTGTCGCATTAGAGAAAAACTGTATGAAAGTTCTCACTCTTTAATTTATCGTGCTATTAGAGAAGAAGATCAGCAACCCGTTATTTTAAAAATTCTTCAAGAGAATTATCCAGATCCCATAACCTTATCGCAGTTTAAACAAGAATATAAAATACTAAGTCAGTTAAATTCTCCAAGAATTATTAAAACCTATGGAATTCATAAATATCAAAACACTTTAGTCATCATTTTAGAAGATTTTGGGGGAATTTCTTTAGACTTTTTGTTACAAGAACATAGCTTAAATCTCGAATCTTTTTTAAATGTTGCTATCAAAATTGTTGAGGGATTAGAAGTCGTCCATGATGCTAATATCATCCACAAAGATATTAATCCAACTAATATTATTATCCAGACCAAAAGCCAAGAAATAAAATTAATAGACTTTGGTATTTCTACCCAACTCGCTTTAGAAAATACTCAAGAATTTAATCCTAATTTAATTGAGGGAACATTGGCGTATATGTCTCCTGAACAAACAGGAAGAATGAACCGAAAAATTGACTATCATACTGACTTTTATTCCCTCGGGATAACTTTCTATGAAATGTTAACTAAACAACTTCCATTTATTACTGAAGATCCCTTAGAATTAGTTCATTTTCATATTGCCAAACAACCAATTTATCCTCATGATATTGATCCTGATATTCCTCCCATTATTTCCGATATTGTGATGAAACTATTAGCAAAAACCCCTGAAGAACGATATCAAAGTGCCACAGGAATCAAAACTGATTTACAAAAATGTTTAAATAACTTAAAAGAAAAGAATCAAATTAAAAGATTTTCTTTAGGAAAAGATGATGTTTATGATAAGTTTCAGATTACTCAAAAACTTTATGGTAGAGAAATAGAAATAGAGACGTTAATTAACACCTTTGAGACAGTAACGAAAGGACATAATGCCATGATATTAGTGTCTGGATATGCTGGTATTGGTAAATCAGTTTTAATTCGTGAAATTTATCCATCTGTTACTCAAAAAAAAGGATATTTTATTTCTGGTAAATTTGAACAATTTCAACGGAATATTCCTTATGCAGCTATCATACAAGCTTGTCAAGAATTAGTCAATCAATTATTAACAGAATCTGATCAAAATATTAGTCAATGGCGCAAGAAATTGCTAACAGCTTTAGGGGTAAATGGACAAGTCATTATTGATGTTATACCCGAAATTGAACAAATTATCGGACCCCAACCAACCGTTATTCCATTAGAACCCAAAGAAGCACAAAATCGTTTCAATTTAGTGTTTCAAAACTTCTTAAAAGTATTTACTAAACGACAGCATCCTTTAGTTCTATTTCTAGATGATTTACAATGGTCTGATACTGGTTCACTACAATTAATACAGTCGTTAATTACCACATTAGACGATCAATCTTTATTGATTATTGGTGCCTACAGAGATAATGAGGTTGATTTAGCACACCCTTTAAGATTAACCTTAAATGATATTAATAATCAAGGGGTAATTATCGAAGAAATTTTACTTAAGAATTTAGCCATCTTTCACATTGAACTTTTAATTAAAGAAGCTATTAATCTAGAAGAACAAAAATGCAAAAAATTAGCCAGATTAGTGAAGAGAAAGACGAACGGTAATCCTTTTTTTATTAAAGAATTCTTACAGTCTCTTTATCAGAATAAAATTCTAGTTTTCGATAATATACAAAGACAATGGGATTATAATGCAGAGAAAATTGAGGCTTTACAAATTACTGATAATGTTGTTGATTTAATGGCTAGTAATATCAAAACGACCCCAAAAGAAATACAGGAAATTTTAAAAATAGCAGCTTGTATCGGTAGTAAATTTGATTTATTAACATTAGGGATAGTCAGTCATAATTCACAAATTCAAATAGCTAATAATCTTACAAAAGCATTAGAAAAAGGCTTTATTTTACCCGTAAATAATCAATATAAACTCATCCATAACTATCAAGAAGATCAAGAAATACCGAAATCATTAAAAATTAGTTATCAATTTTCCCATGATCGTGTACAACAGGCAGCTTATTCTTTACTATCTAAGCAAAAACAAGAAGAAATACATTTAAGAATAGGACAATTATTATTAGATAATATACCTAAAAGAAAACAAGAAGAAAAAATATTTGATATTGTCAATCAAATTAATATTGGTTATAAGCTTATTAATAATCCTTTAGAATATAATCAACTTGCTAAGTTAAATTTGATGGCTGGAAAAAGAGCAAAAGCGTCAGCTGCTTATGAAGTAGCTTTAAATTATTTACAATTTGCTATTAGTCTCTTAGAAAAGGATAAAATTTGGGAAACTCAATATCAATTTTCTTTAGAACTTTATTTAGCAGCAGCGGAGTCAGCTTACTTAACTGGTAATTTTGAAGTGATGGAAGTTTTGGTCATAACTATTATAGAACATACTCCATTTATTCTAGATAAAGTTAAAGCGTATGAAATAAAAATTCAAGCTTATACATCCCAAAATAATTTACTAGACGCAATCAATTTATCTTTATCTACTTTAGCTTTATTAGGAATAATTATTCCTAAAAATCCCACTGCTTCAGAGATTGAAAAGTCTTTACAAGAAACTAATAGATTACTGCAAAAAATAGTTATTAAAGAGTTAGTTGACTTACCCCTTATTACTGATAATACAGCTATAGCATCCTTACGAATTTTAGTCAGTATGAGTATGGCGGCATTTTTGGCTAACCCGCGACTATTTATCTTAATTGTTACTCAACAGATTAAGTTATGTCTAAACTATGGAAACTCTCCTGAAGCTTGTGTTGCTTATGCTTTTTATGGTGAACTTTTATGTCAAATTAGCGAAAATTTTAATGCTGGTTATGAATTCGGAAAACTCGCTTTATCTCTGTTATCAAAACTTCAAGCTAAAAGATTAGAAGCACAAACTTCTTTTATTGTTATCTTATCTATCAGACATTGGAAAGAACCCATAAAAGAACTTTTAAATCCTTTACGGTTGGGTTATGAAAAGGGTTTAGAAACAGGTAATATTGAGTATGCCATGTGGAATGCTCAATTGTATTGTAATTATTTATTTGCTACAGGTAACGAATTAAATAAAGTCAAAAATGAACTAACTAAATACATAGAAGCTGCTAAAAAAATGCAAAGTAAGAATAGTCTATATTTTTTAGCAATGAATTATCAACTTGTACTTAACTTACAGAATGAGTGTGAATTTCCTTGTCGTTTAGTCGGTAAAGCATTCAATGAAGATCAGATGCTACCATTGTACAAAAAAGCTAACTATAATCTAGCTTTATTTCATATTTATACTCATAAAACTACGATTTGCTATCTATTGGGTGAGTTAGAAAAAGCCCTAAACTATGCTATAGAAGGAGAGAAATATATAGGAGAAATGTTAACAGCCGGATCTCCAAAATTTCTTTTTTATTATTGTTTAACTAATTTGGCAATTTATGATCAAAAATCTGATAAACAACAACAGAATATTATCAAAAAAGTAACTCACCATCAAACAAATATGAAACTTTTGGCAACCCATAATCCTAGCCACTATTTAGGGAAATTTTATTTAATTGAAGCTGAGTTATATCGTGTCTTAGGTGAAGATAAAAATGCTAGAGAATATTATGATCAGGCGATTACTGCCTTGGAAAAAACGAATTATATTCATGAACAAGCTATTGCTTATGAATTAGCTGCTAAATTTCATTTTAATAAGGGACATACCCATATAGCCTATTATTATTTACAAGACGCTCATTACTATTATAAAATTTGGGGGGCTATCGCTAAGGTAAACCAGTTAGAAGAAACCTATCCTCAGTTAGTAGCAAAAGATATTTCTTTGCCGAAAAAATTAAAAACAAAAACCACAGGAAAAACTTTATCAAAAGAGTTAGATTTTAACAGTATTTTTAAAGCATCTCAAGTTATTTCTAGTGAAATAATTTTAGAGAAATTATTAGAAAAATTAATGAGAACTATTATTGAAAATGCTGGCGCACAAAGAGGATTTTTATTGTTAGAAAATAATCAAGATTGGTTCATTGAAGCAGAAGGAAATATTGAGCAGAAAAATCTTACCATACTACAATCAATTCCCCTGAATCATTCTGAAAAAAATAATTATGATGTTAACTTATCAATTCCTATTATTAATTATGTGGCTCATACCAAAGAAAGTATTGTTTTAAATAATGCGACTCAAGAAGGTAAATTTACTCAAACCACTTATATTATTAATAATCAACCTAAATCAATTCTTTGTACTCCTATTCTCAATCAAGGAAACCTCAATGGTATTATTTATTTAGAAAACAATTTAACTACGGATGCTTTTACTCCACAAAGAATAGAAATTGTCAAAATTTTATCGAGTTCTGCTGCTATTTCTATTGAAAACTCTCGCCTCTATGAACAATTAGAAGACTACAGTAAAACCCTAGAAAAGAAAGTACAATTAAGAACGCAAGAATTACAAGATAAAAATCAACAATTAAACGTCACTTTGGCTAAACTTAAAATAACACAAAATCAAATTATTGCCCAAGAAAAATTAGCATCTCTTGGGGCATTAACGGCTGGAATTGCCCATGAAATTAAAAATCCGCTTAACTTTGTTAATAATTTTGCAGAAATTTGTGTCGAGTTAACGGAAGAATTACAAGAAGAAATAGAAACCCAAAAAGATAAATTAGATGAGGAAACAATGGATTATATTGAAGAAATTTTAGACGATATTAAACAAAATTCTCAGAAAATTCATGAACACGGACAACGGGCTGATAAAATTGTTCA
>JASJDD010000170.1 GCA_030065735.1 Crocosphaera sp. | reverse complement strand
TATGGAGTAAAGCAGCAAATTCCATTTCTCCCGTAGCATCTACCCCGGCTAAAGCTTCATCGAGAATTAAAAGACGACGGGGAACCACTAAACAATAAGCTAATAAAACTCGCTTTAATTCCCCTCCGCTAAGAGTGCCGATTTTTTGTTGCGCTTGTTTGCTTAAATGAACTTGTTCTAATGCTTGCTGGATAATCTCTCGTTTCCGTTTACGATCGCACCACCAATGTTGGCTATTTAAGCCCAAACCCACTAACTCTGATACGATTAAAGGAAAAGTGCGTTCAAAGGGAAACTTTTGGGGAATATAGCCAATTTCCTGTTTTAATCGCTTTGACCGTTTACCATTCCCATCAAACAAGCTAATTTCACCTGACTGCGCTTCAAGTAACCCTAAAATAGATTTAATCAAGGTACTTTTTCCTGCACCATTGGGACCAATAATGGCCGTATGAGTCCCTGGTAATAATTCAAAAGAGACATTATCTACTGCTAGATATTCCCCACGCATCACCGATAAATCTTTCACTTTAACGACGGGTTGGGTAATAGATAGGTTTTGATACATTCAATTCACTAATTTGATTTAAGCACAGGAAAATAGCAAGAACAAAAAACTGATAACTGATTATTGACAAGCTCTTGACAACGCCTCCAAATTATTCCGCATAGCTTGAAAATAATATTGTGGATCGGTTTCCCCTGACTCAAGAGGGTTGATCGCTTCGAGAGGTAGATTTAAGTCACTGGATATTTGCTCAATGCGTTTGTCTTCAATTCCTGGTTCAGTGAATAAAGCTTTAACAGAATGTTCTTTAGCTAGTTGTTGTACCCGTTGGATATCTTGGGGAGTAATGCTATCTTCAGGAATGTGAACTATTGCTTCTTGTTGCAGTCCGTAGCGTTGCGCTAAATAGCCGAAAGCATCGTGAAAAGTAATAAAATTGCAACCTTGAACGGGGGCTAATTTTTCTTTAAATTCATTATCTAGCTGTTGTAGTTGTTGAATATAAGCTTCGGCATTGCTACGATAGCTATCTGCATTACTAGGGTCGCTCTCGATTAATTTATCTCTAATATTAGCTACCTGTTGTTGCGCTAAAACAGGATCTAACCAAACGTGAGGATCTTTCCCTCCATGATGGTGATGTCCGTGTTTTTCCTCTTCATGTTTGTGTTCATCATGTCCGTGTTCATCATGTCCCTGTTCTTCCTCTTCTATTACTTCTATTCCTTCACTAGCATCAATTTGCTGAAGTTTGGAATTACCTGCATTGGCAACTAAATCCGATAAAAACGCTTCCATCCCTAACCCATTTTCTACTAAAACATCTGCTTGTGCTAACAATTTAGCATCGTCTGGGGTGGCTTGATAGTCGTGAACTTCCGTACCAGGGGAAATCAAAATATCTACTTGTCCCGTATCTCCTACTACAGCTTTAGTAAATAAATGAACAGGTAAAAAAGTAGTGACAATCTTGGGACCAGAACTTGTTTGGGGTGTGGAATCAGAACTGGTTGGGGGTGTGGGTGCTGTACCACAAGCGATCGCACTCAAACAAGTGAAAGCAGTAATTAAAAAGCGTTGTAAAGATGCTTTGGGACGAAGACGATGGAGTACAAAGAGATATTGATTAGTCGAACTCATAAAGTAAGCGCGGATAACTGGTTCATTAAAATGATAATCATTATTATACAATGAGAATGATTATCATTCTTGTTATTAATCCACAGTGAAATTACCCAATTATATAGACCTAGCGATTATTGGGGCAGGAGTTCAGGCACTAACGCTAACCACCCACCTCTTACAAAAAAGCGCGAAGTATGATCATAAATTTTTAGTTTTTGATCCCAGTCAAACTTGGCTGAGTCAATGGCAGCAACAATTTGCAGCACAACAAATTCCTTCTTTGCGATCGCCGGCTTTCCATCATCCTGATCCTAACCCCCATCAATTAAGAACTTTTGCTGAACATCGGCATGATGAATTGTTTCCTCCCTATGATAGACCGGGGACAAAACTATTTAATGATTTCTGTCAGGAAGTCATTCGTCGCTGGAACTTAGCAGATAAGGTTTATCCAGCTAAAGTTACACAAATTCTACCGATTAAACTTGCTTTACGTCCCCGATTTCAATTGGTTTTAGATACGGGAGAAACTATTATCGCCCGTAGAGTGGTATTGGCTACGGGAAGTGGGAAAGTACAGTTTCCTGACTGGGTAGAGAAGATTACCTCAGATTACCCCTCAGAGAGATTGTGTCATTCTCAACAGGTCAATTTAAACAGACTTAATGTAACAGGAGAAAGGATTTTAATTGTTGGTGGTGGTTTAAGTAGCGGACATTTAGCCAAAGGTGCTATCAAACTGGGGGCAACTGTTATGTTAATGACCAGAAAACAGTTACAAGAAAAAATCTTTGATACCGATCCTTGTTGGTTAGGAGCAAAATGTCTCAAAAACTTTCACGCCCAAACTGATTGGTCTGTCCGTTATCAGCAAATACAGCAAGCTCGTAATGGTGGTTCAATAACTCCTGAAATGATGCTGCAATTAAGAAAGGCATCTCATCAAGGCACAATACAGATCGAAGAATGCTGTCAAGTTAGAGAGGCACATTGGCAAAATAATCTTTGGCAGGTTCATTGTCATAATGGAAGCAAACATCAGTTTGATCGTATCTGGTTGGCTACTGGCACAAGATTCAACGCAAAAGAGCATCCGTTGTTACAAAATGTACTTGAAACTTATCCGACAGAGATAGTCAACGGTTTACCCATACTAGATGAATATTTACGTCTTCCCAAGTCTAACTTTTTTATTATGGGAGGTTTAGCTGCTTTACAAATTGGCCCTGTTGCTAGAAATATTGGTGGAGCAAGAATGGCTTGTCAAAGTATTGTACCAGCAATTGTTAAACCAAGCTTGGGTAATAATTAACAATCAAAACCCAGAATACATAACATATCTTCGATTAAATTGTTGCCTATGTGCATGGGGTACGGATGGCTAATATTGCCTTTGGTATATGCGGGGGAAGTTCTTAAATAGTGGACTGCTCGACAAAGTGCTTTAATTGTTTCTTCTGTTTGCAAATCATGACGAACAAAAAAGGGCAACATCTCAATCATTTTCTGATGTTTGTAAGCGATATTAGCTGCATAAGTACTACTTTCATTTTCTATATATATAGCAACTAATGCCATCTCCGAACTCGGTGTGATGTTATTTACTATAATCCTTTATGTTTAATCTATTGATTTGAAAACTGCTGTAAAAACTCAAACAACTGAATCAAAACAATACTTCTACTTTTGTAATATTTTTAACCCTAAACTGACTAAATAAGCAGTTCCAGATACTAAAATAATGGTAGCTCCTGAAGTAATGTTAAAATAATAAGATATTCCCAGTCCCACGGTTGTAAATAACATTCCTAATAGAATAGAAGCGACCATAATATACTTAATATCTTTGAGAAATTGACCAGCGATCGCTGCTGGTATGGTTAACAAAGCAATCACTAATATTAACCCCACAACCTGCATTACCATCACCACAGTTAAAGCGATCGCTCCTACTAATAATAAATACAAACTATCTACCTGAACATTGCGAGTTAGGGCAAAAGTTGGATCAAAAGAAATGGCTAAAAATTCTTTATAAAATAAACTTACAATGACAATAATAATTATGTCCAAAATCAACATAATCAGTAAATTTTCTTGAGAAACGGTTAAAATACTGCCAAACAAATAACTCATTAAATCTGCTTTATATCCTGGTGTTAAATCAATTAAAATAATGCCGATCGCCATGCCAACTGCCCACATAACTCCAATTAAACTATCGGCACGTTGTTCAGTTTTTCTCACCACTAAACCCATCCCTAAAGCAGATAATAAAGCAAAAAATATCGCCCCAATAATAGGATTAATCTTTAAAAAATAACCCAAACCAATGCCTCCATAAGCAGCGTGAGCAATACCACCACTAATAAAAACAATACGATTAATGACTACAAAAGTACCAATAATACCGCAAGCAATACTGACTAATACCCCTGCAAAAAGAGCATTTCTCATGAAATCAAATTGTAATAATTCCCAAATATTTTCTAACATTAATTATTCATGATAATGTAAGGGACAATCATGGTTAGAAAAGACCCGATGAGGAACCCCATGAGCAATCAAATCTACAGGACATTGATAAGTTTGTTCTATGGTTTCTGTACTTAGAGGGGGATTACCATGAAAGAAAAGACGATGGTTAAGACAGCCTATACTTTTAACATAAGCCGAAATAGCCCCAATATCATGAGATATCATGATAATCGTGATAAATTGATTTAATTCTTTCAATAGTTCATAAATACTTTTTTGTCGTTGCGGATCAACACTAGCAGTGGGTTCATCTAATAATAATATACGGGGTTCTGAAGCCAAAGCACGCGCAATATAAACCCGTTGACGTTGACCTCCAGACAATTCAGAGATAGAGCGATCCCGTAATTCTAGCATTCCTACCTGTTCTAAAGTACGATTGACGATAATCTCGTCTTTTCGGGTGTATCTCTGCAATAAACGCCGTTTTCCTAGTCTTCCCATTAGTACAACCTCAGCAACAGATACGGGAAATTCTCGATCTAATTCTACCAATTGAGGAACATAACCAATATAACCTCTTCCTTCCCTAACAGTATTGCCTAAAATTTTTACCGTACCTCGATAGGGTTTAATTAACCCTAATAAGACTTTAAATAATGTAGTTTTCCCCCCTCCATTTGGTCCAATTAATCCTACCAAATCTCCTTCATTAATTGTCAAATTTATATCTTCTAAAATAGGAGCTTTATTATATTTTGCCCAGACATGAGTGAGCTTAATAACTTCGTTTTTCATAATGACTATTGACTTTTTTCTTCTTTTAAGACTTTAGCAAAGGTTCGAGAAACTTCTAAGAGGTTATTAGACCAATCAGCAGCTAGAGGACTAATTAATAAAACTTCTCCCTTAATTTCTTTAGCAATGGTTTTTGCTGATGGACTACTCAATTCTGGTTGAGCAAAAATAACTTTGATCTTCTCTTTTTTTGCTTCTTTGATTAACTCAGCTAACTCGGCTGCACTAGGTTCTTGCCCTCCTATTTCAACAGGGACTTGAGTTAGGTTATATTCCTGGGCAAAGTAACCCCAAGCAGGATGAAAAACAATAAATTTACGTTGTTTTAGATCAGCTAAATTATCCCTTATTTGAGTATCCAATTCTTCAATTTCTTGTGAAAAATTGTTGAGATTAGTTTGATAAATTTCTTGATGTTTAGGATCAAGTTTAACTAAAGTCTCATAAATGTTTTGTGCTTGAATTTTCACCAGTCTTGGAGATAACCAGATATGAGGATCAAGGGTCGTTTCTTGTTCCCCATGATCACCATGACCATGATGATCACCATGATCATCATGATCATGAGCTATCATGGTTAATCTTTCAATTCCTTCTGTTGAGTCCACTGTTAACATTTTAGGGTTGGCTTGGCTAATGCGACTCATCCAAACAGTTTCAAAAGGAACTCCAATACCAATATAAGCCTCTGCCTCGCTTAATGCTTGTAATTGTTGGGGTTTTGGTTCATAAGTAGCAGGAACCGCCCCTGGTTCTACCATCACATTCACCTTTACGCGATCGCCCCCAATTTTCTTAACAAAATATTCCTGGGGAATGATACTTACTGTGATATCTAATTGATCTCGATGGTTGGTTTGTTGTTGGTTATCCCTGTTGTTAGTCTCAGAATTGACAGTCTCTGTCGTATCTGTGGAAGTACATCCTGTTATACCATTTATCCCCAATATCAAGGTTAATAGGATCATTGGTAACCATTTCTGAGAAGAGTTCATACATTTAGAGCCAGACAGAATGAGAATAATAATCATTATCATTATCGGCTCCTTCGCTCAATTTTTCAAGTGGTATTTTCAGAGGATTACAAGGTTACACCCCCATCAACGGAAAGTACGACTCCTGTCATATAAGGATTGGTGATTAAACTTAATACCGCTTGTACCACTTCTTCGGGTTGTCCGAGATGCTCTACGGGTAAGGCTGTTGTCGCCCATTGTCTGAGTTGTTCTCGTTCTGTTTGGCTTTGACTGCTCCAAATGCTAGTATCTTCTATGAGTCCAGGGGCGATGACATTGACTCGAATGGGAGCGATTTCTAAGGCAAGGGTGCGTCCAAAAACGGCAATCGCACTATTGGCTGCTGCTATAAGCGAAATTCCTCCCATTTTTGAAGCTTTAAACATACTGACGCTCGATGTTAGGGTAATTGAGCCGTTTTTTGCTAAGGTGTTTAGGGATGCCCGCACCGTAAAAAAGGTTCTCCAGAATTTTTCCATCCCTCCCTGAGCCGTTTCCGTTGTCATCTCCCTTAACAGCGATCGCGGCATATTGCGATCGCCAATAGAGGTGACAATTAAATGTTGAAAAGTACCCACTTCTTCAAAAAAAGTTTTAACTTTTTCTTCGTTTAAGCTATCAATAATTTTGACTTCTATGTCAGATTGCGTTAATTCTCTGGCTTGATTTAATTTTTCTTGGGAGGGGATAGCAAGTACCAATTTTGCTCCCAGTTCTAGCAATATTTTGAGGAGTTCTAAATCCAAGCCAGAGCCTTCCCCGATGATAACGATCTTTTGGTCTGATAGTGATCTAAACATTGTTTTTATTATTTTTTAAGTGACATTAACCAAGAGATCAACCCTAAAAACTTTGTCTTTCTTGCTCTAACTCATTGATCATTTTACCATGAAGACTGACTAAAAAAAAGTTAAACTTTCATAATGTTAAAACATTAAATATGGTAACCACTATAAAATTAGGTTGATTGAGGATTAAACCAAAACTCGAAGCCCGATTAAGAATGAATACACAACCCCCCGTTGAGCCACCCAATACCGATAATAGCCACCACTCTAGTGAAGCTAAAAAAGCCCTAGAACGAGAAGAAAATTTACCCTTAACGGGATGGCACCAAGAAGTTGAACGAGGGTTAGAATATGGGTTAGAAGCTGCCCAAAGCATCAACGATCGGACGATTCCAACTTTCTCTCGCGGAGAACTGCCCCACTATGCCGGGATTAACACTTTTCTGAAGGCGACCTATCTTGAAGATGTCAGGCAAGTTGGCCAATATGACGTTGCCATTGTGGGAGTTCCCCATGACTGTGGAACCACCTATCGTCCTGGGACTCGATTCGGCCCCCAAGGAATCCGTCGCATCAGTGGGCTTTACAGCCCCTATAATTTTGAATTGGGAGTTGATTTGCGCGAACAAATCTCTCTCTGTGATTTAGGGGATATTTTTACGATTCCTGCTAATAACGAAAAGTCTTTTGATCAAATTTCCAAAGGGGTTGCTCATGTCTTTCAATCCGGCGCACTTCCCATCATTTTAGGGGGAGATCATTCCATTGGTTTTCCCACAGTTCGCGGAATTTGTCGTCATTTAGGGGATAAAAAAATCGGCATTATTCATTTTGATCGACACGTTGATACCCAAGAAACTGATCTTGATGAACGGATGCACACTTGCCCTTGGTTTCATGCCACTAATATCAAGAATGCTCCTGCGAAAAATTTAGTGCAAATGGGAATTGGTGGATGGCAAGTACCCCGTCAAGGGGTTAAGGTTTGTCGGGAACGAGCGACTAATATTCTGACGGTAACTGACATTACTGAAATGGGTTTAGATGCTGCTGCAGATTTCGCCATAGAACGAGCAACAGATGGAACGGATTGTGTTTGGATTAGCTTCGATATTGATTGTATTGATGCGGGTTTTGTACCTGGGACTGGCTGGCCAGAACCGGGTGGTTTGCTTCCTCGGGAGGCACTTTATTTACTAAAGAAAATTGTGGAAAATGTTCCGGTTTGTGGTATGGAAGTTGTTGAAGTTTCCCCTCCTTATGATGTTAGTGATATGACCTCTTTAATGGCAGCACGGGTGATTTGCGATACCCTAGCCCATTTAGTCAATTCAGGACAACTTCCCCGTCAAAAAAAGCCAGCTTATATTCATGCTGAATCACAGTCAGATTTGGATGATTGGGGGTAACATTAAGAATGATGGTATTATTGAGGATTGGTAAGTAAGATCAAGGTAGTGAACTTGTTGAATTTATCTTCCTATGAGTCATTTCCTGGAGCTAAAAATACCTTTAACAATGTTGTTGACGCTCACCTCTATCGCAACAACAGCATCCGTAACTCAGGCCCATACCTTCCTCAGAGTAGAAGTTGAAAATCTTAGTCCCATAGATGGGGTGTCCCTTAGCCCGGTTTGGGTGGGGTTTCACGATGGCAGTTTTGATAGTTACAATGGGGGACTGTCTAGTCAGCCTGGCCTAGAATTGTTGGCAGAAGATGGTAATACAGAGCAAATTAGCCAAGATTTTGATAACAATCTCACCTATATCAATAGTAATAACGAAAGCGAAACCGTACCCTCAACCCAAGTGGGACAACGGGTAGGAGGAACCCTTGGCAGTAGTGTGATTACACCAGGGAATCAAGTCTCAGGACTCTTTCGGGTCGTAGATGAGGATGATACAAATCGCTATTTTTCTTATGCTTCGATGGTTTTACCGAGTAGTGATTACTATATTGCTAATGGTAACCCTACTGCTTGGGATTTAATCGCCTTACTTTCTCAAGAGGTTTGGTCTGTCTCCTTCAATGTTGGAGTCCCTGGAGACACTAATGATGCAGGAACCGAAATCAATGATTTTAATACCTCAGCAGGAAACCCCTTATATCCAGGACTGGGTTCAGGACAAACGCAACCAGGAGAAGGAGAACCTGAAAATGGCGTTAACGAAAACGTCAGTGACTCTTATGCTAATTTTCTCAATCGACCTGATAATTTTGACATAGATTTTGCTAATCTCAATTTCAACGATGAGACTCTCTATCCCAATGGAATTGCTCGTATCACCATTACTAGGGTATCTGTTCCCGAATCATCAACTAATGTGGGTTTAATGGCCATGGGTGGACTATTTTTATTAGGGACGGCTATAGGTTATCAGAAAAATCATCCTTGGTAATTTTTGCTAAGATTTTCCTATCTAGTAAGGTGTGTGAGGAGAATAGTGATGACAGTGCATAACCAGGTCAACACTCAGAGAAAGATTGTCCAGACTCTTTGGCTAATCTTGGTAAAATATGGTGGATTGATGGGATTAATTTGGCTCATTCTCTGTCTACCGGCACAGGCAACCAAAGAACTTCGTATTGCTATCAAAAAAGGCGTTAGCGCGGTGCAAGTGGGGAGTTCAACCCCCGCCATCGTTAGGGACGCAGGTGGACGGCCAATCGGGAATTTAGCCCCACTGGACGGCTTTACGGTTAAACCGAGAGGGAGTGGAGTGAACCTCAATCAATGGAATTCTAGTCATCTGATCATCGAACCCAAAGATGATGGCGTGGTTTGGATCGGCGATCGCTGGTATCGGGGAAAAGTCCGCATTATCCGCCAAGGAAGGGGTGTAACCGCCCTGAATTTAGTTGATTTAGAAGAATATTTGTATAGTGTGGTTGGGGCCGAAGCTTATCCCACCTGGCCCCAAGAAGCCTTAAAATCTCAAGCAGTCGTTGCTCGAACTTATGCTCTCTATAAAGCGTCCACGGCCAGTAACCGTTACTATGACTTGGATACTACCACCAATACCCAAGTGTATAAGGGGTTAGAAACGGAATTTGTCACCACCCACGACGCAGTTAAAGCGACTTTGGGTCAAGTTTTGACCTATAACGGTAAGGTAATTTTATCGGCCTTCCATTCCTCTTCTGGGGGTCATACGGAAAATGTTGAGGATGTTTGGAGTTCTCCCCTACCTTATCTACGGGGTGTGGTCGATTATGATCAGTTAGCCCCTGTGTTTCAATGGCGTAAGACCTTTAATGCTTGGGAAATGGGTCGTCTCATTGGTGGTGTGGGTTCCGTGCGATCGCTCATTCCTGAAAAAATCACCCCCCATGGACGCATTATTACCATGAAAATTGTAGGGAGTCGGGGTTCCCGTCAGGTTACAGATGATCACTTACGCAAGGCGTTAAAGCTCAAAAGTACCCTATTTACTATCTCAAATAAGAACGGAACCTTTATCATTGAAGGGAGAGGCTATGGTCATGGTATTGGTTTAAGTCAATGGGGAAGCCATTACCTAGCTGAGCAAGGTATTCCCTATCATCAGATTTTGAGTCATTATTACAAAAATGCTCGACTAACTACCCTCAATTATTGACATACTCAATTTGTTCACCCGTTGGTTCTAGTTTGTAGCAGTAAGTTAAGGTAAGCATGGTTATATTTTAGCCTACACGGGTAAAATTGTATGTAGAAAATATGAAGTAGGCTAAAATATGCTTATTCATTGGTCGAGATTCACCACGTCGGCATAGCCAAGAGTCCTCTCTCGACATTAAAGATAGTCATATTTGAGTGTTTTGACCATGAGTAACGGCTCTTTCGACAATGACAATTTGGGGTAAAATAATGACATTAACTCAAGAAACCTTATTAGGAAAATCTGTAGACGAATTAACCACCTGGGTAAAACGACAAGGACAACCCGCTTATCGAGGGAAACAACTCCATCAATGGTTATATCAAAAAGGCGTGCGATCGCTAACAGAAATTTCTGTCTTTCCTAAAGCATTACGAGAAGAATTAAAAGATTATCCCATTGGTCGTTCTAACATTTATCATTGTACCATTGCCCCCGATAAAACCAGAAAATATCTCTTAAGTTTAGCCGATGGATTAATTATTGAAACCGTCGGTATTCCTACTTCAAAACGGTTAACCGTTTGTGTCTCTTCTCAAGTAGGATGTCCCATGAATTGCGATTTTTGTGCTACTGGAAAAGGGGGATATGAACGGAATTTAAGTTGTGCAGAAATTGTGGATCAAGTATTAACAGTACAAGAAGATTTTCAACAAAGAGTCAGTCATGTTGTCTTTATGGGAATGGGAGAACCGTTATTAAATACCAAAGAAGTGGTAAAAGCTGTTAAAATATTAAATCAAGATGTGGGAATTGGACAGCGATCGCTTACTATTTCTACGGTGGGAGTTCCGAAAAAAATCTTAGAATTCGCTCATCATAAACTACAAGTAACCTTTGCTGTTAGTCTTCATGCTGCTAATCAAACCTTACGAGAAAAATTAATTCCCAGTGCTAAATATTATCCCCTTCCCAAACTGTTATCAGACTGTCGTAAATATGTCGAAATCACAGGAAGAAGAGTAACCTTTGAATATATTTTATTGGGGGGAATTAATGATTTACCGGAACAATCGATACAATTAACCAAATGTTTAAAAGGGTTTCAAAGTCATGTTAATTTAATTCCTTATAATCCCATCGAAGAAGCAGACTATCAACGCCCTGATGCTGAAAGTATTAACGTATTTAAAAGTATTTTAGAAGGGCAAAATATTGCCGTTAGTGTTCGTTATTCACGGGGACTGGAAGCCAATGCAGCTTGTGGACAATTAAGGGCGATGTCCACAGCAAAAGAGTGACATCCTCCCCAACTAAATCACAGATTATAGTTGGGGCTTCCCAACTCACGATGGGATATTTCTGCCCACAGAGGGATAGTCCCCCTACGCCAGTTATCTAGGCTCATTGCCCCCGACACCTCGACTTGACAGACGGTTTCCGTTCGGCAGAGTCCCTGCCTACCATGTGCTTCTATG
>JASJDD010000169.1 GCA_030065735.1 Crocosphaera sp. | reverse complement strand
GTTCGCCCACCACGGCTACTCTCTCTTATACCGCTTATTTGTATTATATCAAAATTATTGCCCGCAATTCATCCCACGCCAAAATGTTGCTTTTTTGAGCGTATTTATGGCGTGGGGCTTCTTGCGGAAGAAGCTAAGATAACAACTAGATATTTCTCAATGCGGATGGCGAGACTTGAACTCGCATGGCCTAAGCCACACGCCCCTCAAGCGTGCGTGTCTACCGATTCCACCACATCCGCGCTTGGCGCATTGCATTTGTTAGTATAGCATAGATTAACCCACAGATAAATGAAAACGAGAATTATTTTGTTGCACTTAAAAATCGAATATTCAGGAGTCTAGAAGACATTTTTTCAAGAAGCAAGATATAATTTGTTACAAAAGCGTTAACAAAGTGTATCAGATGAGTAACCCTGTTCTCCATGCCTTCTTTTTAGGCCGAGCCTTTGCCGAAGTTGTCGGCGAGAAAGTAGAAGAATCTCTAACCAACGCCCTAAGCGAGTTAGGAAAATTTGATGCTGAACAACGGGAAAACCTCCGTCAGTTGATCGAAGAAGTGCAAGCGCGAGCAGAAAGGGATGTTACCCAAGGCAACACTAGCAGCACCACAACTACCGATAATGGTTCACCGGTGGACCTTCAAGAAACCATCGATGACTTACGGGCTGAAATTGCTCGTCTTAAAGCAGAATTAAAGAATTATCGCACTAATAAAGCATAATTCTCCCTTGAACTTTTAAATTTATTATATAAACCCAAATTAGTAGAACCCCAAGAAACCGAGTGTCTGCCCTGTCATCGAAAGCCAAATCATCCCTAGTGAAGAAAAATGCTGCTTCTGTTTCCAAAAGCATCACCCAGCTAGAAACGGCTGAAAAATACCGTTGGAACCGAGAAAATTACTCTATTAACCGCCGTCGTATGGATATTTGGCGGTTCGTCCTCTCCTTGCTGTTCCGTTTTTGGCGCAATGGCAAAAAGTGGAGTTATCAAGGTGGCTTTACAGAAGAAAAGTTAGCCGCCAGACGCAGAATACAAGCGGTTTGGATACGGGAAAACTTGTTAAATTTGGGTCCAACTTTTATCAAAGTAGGACAATTGTTCTCAACTCGTGCCGATTTATTTCCGGCTGAATATGTCGAAGAACTCTCTAAACTACAAGATGAAGTTCCAGCCTTTACCTACGAACAAGTGAGTAAAATTATCGAAAAAGACTTAGGAAAACCCTTATCCAAGCTTTTTCGCAATTTTGATCCCGTTCCCATTGCAGCAGCTAGTTTAGGTCAAGTTCATAAAGCAAAACTCCACTCAGGAGAAGAA
Organism: Crocosphaera sp.; assembly: GCA_030065735.1. Classification (GTDB taxonomy): domain Bacteria; phylum Cyanobacteriota; class Cyanobacteriia; order Cyanobacteriales; family Microcystaceae; genus Crocosphaera. The sequence goes on along the minus strand of JASJDD010000169.1, from coordinate 10,485 downwards.
GTCGTTGTTAAAGTACAACGGCCTGGCCTCAAGCAACTGTTTACGATTGATCTAGCGATTCTGAAAAAAATAGCCTATTATTTCCAAAATCATCCAAGGTGGGGTAAAGGCAGGGACTGGATTGGTATTTACGAAGAATGTTGTAAGATTCTTTGGCAAGAGACAGATTATCTCAATGAAGGACAAAACGCTGATACCTTTCGGCGCAACTTTAGGGGTGAAAACTGGGTAAAAGTGCCAAGGGTGTACTGGCGTTATACTTCCCCCCGTGTGCTGACTTTAGAGTACCTTCCAGGCATTAAAATTAGTCATTATGAAGGATTGGAGGCCGCCGGGTTAGATCGTAAGTTATTGGCGAAATTAGGGGCGAAAGCCTATTTGTGCCAACTGCTGAATGATGGTTTTTTCCATGCTGATCCTCATCCGGGAAATATTGCAGTAGATACAGACGGCTCGTTGATTTTCTATGATTTTGGCATGATGGGGCGTATTAATACCAATGTCAGGGAAAAGTTGATGGATACCCTCTTTGGTATTGCTCAAAAAGACGGCGATCGCGTCGTATCCTCTTTGATCGCCTTGGGTGCTTTGAGTCCCGCAGAGGACATGGGGCCAGTGCGTCGTTCGGTACAGTTCATGTTAGATAACTTCATGGACAAACCCTTTGAAGAACAATCAATTGCTGCCATTAGCGATGATTTATATGAAATTGCTTATGATCAGCCCTTCCGTTTCCCTGCTACCTTTACCTTCGTTATGCGAGCATTTTCTACCCTGGAAGGCGTAGGAAAAGGCTTAGATCCCAATTTTAATTTTATGGAAGTGGCTCAACCCTTTGCCTTAGAATTAGTCGCTGATATGGATGGTAATGTGGGGAATAGCATCATAGACGAAATTACGCGTCAAGCAAGTCAAGTCAGTAACACAGCGTTGAGTTTACCAAGACGCATTGACGATACCATAGAAAAGTTAGATCGAGGGGACATTCGTTTAAGAGTCCGTTCCGTGGAATCCGATCGCTTATTACGTCGTTTAGGTATGATGCAAATGGCGACTAACTATAGTGTCTTTTTCAGTGCTTTAGTTATTTGTGGGACTCTTTTATTTATCAATGGTTATATTAAGGTAGCGATCGCAGCAATTATCTTGGGGTTAGTTCCTGGATGGGGGTTTATTCGTCTTCTGCGTCGCATTAACCGTTTAGACAAAATGTTTTAGAGGCTCTTTGGCAAAATGAATCCATTGAGTCAAACCATTAAGTAACAATATAGCGTAGTATAGCAGTTCCCATACTGGTGAAGTACAGAAGTTATCCCTTTGAGGCAGGAGGCAGTGGGCAGGAGGCAGGTGTTAGGTGTACCTCATGAGTCCGAAAAACGCTATATATAGGGGTAAATAGTAACTAAACAGACACCGTGTATCTAAACCACAACGGTAATTAATAGACAAACGAGATATTACGATTAACTCCGTTTTATTACGTTTTGCTTCTCACTCTTGATGACTAGCGTTAACTGGAGAGTCTAACCAATCATAAATTTTATCCAACTCGTTTAAATTAATTAAACCATATTGCCAGAGAAGCATGGGCAAAGGCCCTTGAGTTTGCTCCATAGAACGTTGAGCAATGGCAATAGAGTCGGCCGATAAACAGAGTTCTTCGTGTAAAAAACGCAAAAATTGTTTATATGTGGTGTGTGACATAGTTATCTTGCCTTGAGAATTAATCACAAATAGAGGAACTTCTGTGCGATAGCGCCGAAACGTAGTGAGGAACTTCTGACTTCGTTAACTCCTGTTTCCTTCTAAACTCCTCAAATTATCAGAAAAACAACTTTTTGAGTCAAATAATTCCGTTGTTCTCCTTTTTTTCTCTTCACACCATCAATTAATTTACTGATGAGCATCCATCAAACATCCATAGGACTTTGGTGCCTTTTTGCTGTAGAAGATAAGTTCTTCTCTTCATATTATGTGTAGATCGTATTATAAATAATTTAGAAAATCTATAGATATTTGTCAAAGGTTCGGTTCATAAAACTTATTATTTTTTAAGGCTTCAAGGATGTACTTTCTATAAATTCAATTTCCAGTTCATCTCCTGGTTCAATCCCTAATTCTACAGCCCGTCCTCCTTGTAGTTCAATGACTTGATTAACTAAGTTTTCAGGACTGTAAGTCGGACAGGGATCAACGCTACAAGGGGGAACATTGGACAAAACAGCTTTTACTCTGCCATCGACTAAAAAAATCATATCTAAAGAAATATTAACATTTTTCATCCAAAACTTAACAGGCCGTAGCTGGTTAAATACAAAAATCATACCGCGATTTTTGTCTAAAGATTGGCGATACATCAAGCCTATTTGTTGTTGTTCAGGGGTTTTAGCTACCTCTAATTTGATCAGGGTTTCTTTGATTTTAACTGTGGCTTCAATGGGAAGGTGTTGACCATTTTCTGTAATTTCTTGGGTAGCATCTTTAGTATATTTGGCTTGTGTGGAAGGGGAACAACCCATTAAAAAAATACTAATTAAAAGAATTGAACTAATTTTTTTCAACATAAGTTTTAGAATTTAGAATTTAGAATTTAGAATTTAGAATTTAGAATTTATTTTTTCTAATTATTCTACATTCTACATTTTACAGATTATCCTTCCCGTAAAACGTAACCCACTCCTCGAACGGTATGAATTAACCGTTTATGATTCTCATTTTCTATTTTGAGACGTAAATAACGAATATAAACCTCAATTACATTAGATTCTCCTTGGAATTCTTCTCCCCAAACATTGTCTAAAATCTTCTCTCGACTTAAAACTTCTTGGGGATGAGACATGAGATATTTAAGCAACTCAAATTCTTTCATGGTTAAGGCAATTGGGTTATTATTCACAAAAAGTTGTCGTGTTGTCAAGTCGAGAATAATATCACTATATTGCAATTGTTCTTTAACAATTTGGGGAGGGGTTAAATAAAAACAAACTAATTTTAACAGTGCTGGACTATAATCTGTTTTTAATAGATAATCATCGGCTCCTGCTTCTAAACAAGCAACCCTTTCTTCGACGGTTTCTGTATCAATTATCATAATTAAAATTAAGGACTTTTGCAGTTTTCTTAACTGAGTACACAGGGTAAAGCCCGTGTTATCGTTAGGCTGACGATTAATCACCACCATTGCTGGTTGATGGATTTTGACATTTTCGATGGTTTGACGGCCATCATTAATGATAATCGGTGTATAACCTGCTTGTTTCAACTCAGGACTAATACTCTGGTTAAAAAGATCATCGAGTTCTACGAGAAGAATACAAGGATTTAAACTCATTTTAATCAGGAAAAATTTCGGTAACTACCCGTTGTTGGCGATCGCTATTAGTGACAACAATATTATTATCAACTAAAGTGCCGACGGCTTTTTCTCCAGTTAAATTAAACTTAGGATTTTGATTTTGTTCGTAAATCACATTACCATCGGCTTCAATGGTTTGAGCTAAGACATTCCAGGTTAAATTATTAGCATACAATTTACTATCATTGATTTGACTGATACCTTGAACCCCTCCTTTAAGATAAGCCATATTTTCGGCTAAGTTAACATGGCCTTGATTACCGGTAATGGTAATATTTTGGGCGTATTGAATTAATTGAACCGGTTGACTCGAATAAACTTGACGGGTTTGATAATGCCAAATAATTTCGTTGGTGGCTATTTGTAGGGGGGGGTTAATGGATTTATATTCAATATTTTCTTTAACAATCACTTGTTTTTTATCTAAAAGAACCGTAGCTCGGTTAGCTACGAGGCGATCAGTAATGGTTTTGTTTTGGAACTTAATCATCGTTAAGAGGCGATCGCCGATGACGGTTTGTTTGGGAACTTCCCAGATTAAATGTTCTGTTTCTAACTGTAATTGTCTTTTTTCTGAGGTGGCTTTAATTTTCCCGGTTAATTCTAATTTTTGTTCACGGGTGTTATATTTGCCTTCATTAGCGGATGCTTCGAGTTGAGGATGAGAACCCCGTACATTTTTGCGAACGGTTAATAGGGATGCTTGGGGTTGCCATTCTACTTCTTCGCTACGAAGCACTGCTTTGTTACGAGGATCAACAGCGACTACATTATCTCTGAGAAAAATCTCAGCCCCATCTTTTTGAATGACTCCGTAATCAGATTTAACTCGTAATACGACTTTCCCATCTTGGAAAATATTGCCTTTAACTGCGGTTAAATTGGCTGTTTTACGATCTGGGCTGTATTTTGCTTCATCAACCTGTATTTTCCAGAGAACTTCTCCTTCCGCATTGGATTGTTCTAGGGTGGCATTTTGTAATTTTAAACTACTTTCGTCTCTGGTTTCTCCTGAAGTTTCTAGGGTTTGGGATGCTTGTTGACTCGATTGACAGGCAACTAGGCTTAATAGTAACAGCAAAACCGCCCCTTTAATCCATTTTAGGGGTAAATATTGCCCTTGTCTCAATTGATGCTGTTGGTTCATTCCCTTTCAATGATAGTTTGATGCTGTTTAGGCTGATGGGAATCATTGTAACGCTTCTCAATTAACACAGATACTTTTCCACGATCTAACCGCTTTATCATAAATGTATCAAATAATACAATTTAAGCTTAATTTGTGAAAAATTAAGAAAATAAAAACCTATAGCACGAACTTAAAACCTATGCTATTCTTGAAATTAATTCTCAATAAGCTTCATAAGGAGCCATAATTAAAATGAAGACCACTACCGAGTTTGTCCCAGGTAAAGTGATTACTCTGAGTACAGAATTAGCTAAACCTAGTCCTTTTTACTTTGGGTTTGACATTGAAGACCAATTTGTCAATGTTTTAGATACCTATAACTTTGACAAACTCTTTTTCTTTACAGAACGGCATCTTTTCGAGCTTTATGGTAAAGAATTATACGAAAAAATTGCTGCTAAATATCCTTGTTCTCTCGAATTTGTTCCCAATGGAGAAGCCTGTAAATACTTTCCTGTTTTAGAAAAAACTTGTGAAGATTTAATCGCCAAAGGAGTATCCAAAAAATCTCTATTATTGGCTTTTGGCGGGGGAACTGTTGGCAATATTGTTGGACTCGCAGCAGGGTTAATTTATCGGGGGATTGGTTATATTGAAGTTCCTACCAGTATGACCGGTCAAACTGATAGCACTTTAAGCAATAAACAAGCAGTAAATGGGAAAACAGGAAAGAATCATTTTGGTCTTTATCACAGTCCAATGTTTATTTGGTCAGATACCAAGTATTTAAAGACAGAACCTCCTGTTTCTAAGCGAAGTGGCATTATTGAAGGCATTAAAAATGGCTTCATTTCTGATGCAAATTTCTTAGACTATTTGGACACAGTATTAAACCCTGAACTGAATTTTTCTGATGAAGAATTGTACGATCTTGCTTATCAAATTATTCTCTCAAAATTAGAAATTTTGAAGCAAGATCCTTCAGAAAAACATTATGGAATTGTTCTCGAATATGGTCATACTTTTGGTCACGCCATTGAATGGCTGGAAAAAGGAAAAATGTCTCATGGAGAGGCTGTATCTCATGGAATGAAGATTGCAGCAGAATTGGCTTGTGAATTAGGATTTATTTCTCAGAAAGATGTTGATTTACACTACTACATGATTGAGAAAAAATTAGGCTTTAATCGGCCCTTACCTGAATACATTACCACTGAGAAACTGATGAATGCCATGATTTGTGATAATAAAAAGACAGGAGAAGATATCCGCTTTGTTATCTTAGAAAAGATTGGCAAATGTTACAATCCTGAAGGAGATTTCTTAGTTACTGTTGACTTAAATGTTGTAGAAAAAATTGTCACTCGATTCATTGCTAGTCAACAACATGCTCATCAACTTGCTGCATAAAAAGATCGTCTTTCTCACTAAATAAGAAGGACGATCCACAACACATTAGTTTAGGGTTCTAGGGAATAGTATCTCCCTAAACCCGCCCCAATCATACCATAGAAGTCCAAAATAACAACATTAATCTGTTTCTTAATGTTGTTTCTCTAACCTTTTGCGATCTTTTCTATTTATCGCAAATTATTTTCAATAAATTCCTGAAATCTAGCACTGGTTTAATTTTTTTGTTCCTAAGATGATTAATCAACAAGAGGTTTCTCAGCGTCTACAAAACGCTGTTAAAATTTACCAAGATGTCAATCTTCAGATCATTATTGGTATTACCTTAATGGCTGTTCTAGGATCTAGCAGTATTGGTCCTACGTTACCTTCCTTAGCTGAAGATTTTGACGTTTCTCCCGAACATATTGGCTGGGTAATCACCGCATTTGTCATTCCTATTGCGATCGGTACACCCATCTCTGGAATATTAGCAGATCGCTACGGAAGAAAGCAAATTTTAGTGCCTGCTTTGCTGTTATTTGCTATTGCTGGAACCATTTGTGCATTGGCCCCCAATTTTCGGACATTGATTGAGTTTCGCTTTATTCAAGGAGTAGGTGCAGCACCTTTAGAGTCATTAGCTTTAACTTTAATTAGTGACCTTTATAGAGGTAAATTATTGACAGCAGCAATGGCATTTAATGCCACAAGTATTGGTCTAAGTTTAGCTATTTATCCCCTCATTAGTGGTGGGCTAACCACTTGGGGATGGCGGTATCCTTTTCTTTTACCTTTGTTAGCAATTCCTTTGAGTTTTTTGGTGTTATTTGTTCTCAGGGTTCCTCAAGTATCTCAATCAGAAAGATTCCAATTAACAACTTATGTAGGCAATATTTGGAGAAGCATTAATAATCGTCAGGTTATGGGTTTATTAATGGCCGTTGTTGCTCTTTTTATCCTCTTATTTGGCCCTTATTTTACCTACATTCCTTTGTTAGCTGATGCTAAGTTAGGAGCATCTCATTTTGTAATAGGTATCATCTTAGCCAGTATGGCTCTTTCTTTGGCATTTGTCTCTTCTCAATTAGCTTTATTTGCCCGATCTTTGTCAGAAGTTACTCTTATTAAAGCCTCATTCATTGTCTATGCTGTTGCTTTGATTATTACCCCTGCCATTCATCAAGTTTGGTTGCTATTTATTCCGAGTATATTATTTGGTTTAGCTCATGGAATGGTGTTTCCTTCAACCCAAGCTTTATTAGGAGAATTAGCCCCTCAAGAATATCGTGCAGGGTTTATGGCAGTTAATGCAACAGTTTTGTCTTTAGGACAAGCTTTAGGTCCTATTTTAGCTGGGGTAATGTTTACAGTTTGGGGAATGCAAGGGGTGTTTTATAGTAATGCTATTTTTGCCTTAGTTATCCTTGTTTTCTTGAGTTTTCTGCTCATAAAAGTTTCCCCATTTCAAAGATAAGGTCTTCATTTTTTTCCGTATTCAACCACACCTGTTTGTCAATTTAATTCACCCTTGGAGGCATAATCATAATGTATTCTGTTCTCAATATAACTGACGATATTACTCACTGTGGGAATATTGGTCATGTCGTTAATGACTTTAGAACTATTTGTAATTTAGCCCATCAATATGATTTTAAAGGCATTAATATCGATTTTAGATGTCTAAATTCTCTAAGTCTTACTGAAGGGAAAGAATTGTTAGAAAGATTAAATTTAAAACCAGTGGCTTTTGATTTTCCTGTGAAATTATTCGCTAATCAACAGGAATTTGAGAAAAGTTTATCTGAATTTGAATCAGTAGCGAAAAAAGCTCATACAATTGGTTGTCAGTTAACTTTATGTTATCTGCCTCCATTTTCTAATGATCTAAACTTTAATGATCGATTTATTCAAACCAGTAATCGCCTAAAACAACTCAAATATATCCTCAAAAGATATGAGATTAAAATTGGATTTGAATTTATTGGGCCAACTGAAACTCGAAGAAATACAAAATATGATTTTATTCATACAATAGATGGAACTCGGGCCTTAATTGCTAGTGCTGAACTCTATGGTTATGGAGGTTTTAAACTAGATGTTCATCATTGGCAAAATAGTGGAGCAAGTTTACTTGATCTTCATCATTTAGATTTGGAGTATATTCTTTATCTTGAATTAAATGATGGATTGGCTGGTTATGACATATTTACGATACCAGAATTCAAAAGAGAATTGCCCTATCAAACTGGAGTAACAAATGTGAAAGATTTTCTTACATTGCTTTATGAAAAAGGTTATCAAGGCCCTGTTGTTGTAGAACCTTGGAATCAAACTATCAAAAATATGTCTTTAGACAAAGCTATACAAACAGTTAAAAATTCTTTAGATTACTGCTTAGCTTTTAACTAAAACATAAAAAGTCTTACCTGATTTTTAAGGTAAGACAATTGAAATTTTGGAATGAAAAATAGGAAAACAATAATGCCCAAATCTAGCAAACTTCTTTACATTTTTTTATTAAATCCTTTATTTATTTTAGGAAGCTTATTAACCTTTACTCAATTAACTTTTGCTCAACCTAATCCCATAACAGCAGCACGACAACAGATCAAAAATAGATCCCTCAATTTAAAACAATTTTACCGAACTTTTTCGACTTCAAATCAAGCGTTTTCTCAAGTTAATTCTGTGTCTACTTTAAAAGATGTTAATCCCACAGATTGGGCTTACGAAGCTTTACGAAGTTTAGTGGAAAGATATGGCTGTTTAGAGGGATATACTGATCTCACTTATGGAGGAAATAATGCCTTAAGTCGTTCTCAGTTTGCTGCGGGATTAAACAGTTGTCTTAATACCCTTGAAACCTTAATACAAGAGAATGTTGCTATTGTAAGAGAAGATCTAGAAAAAATAAAAAGACTAGCTCAAGAATTTGAATTAGAATTAACAGCTTTGAGAACAAAGGTTAATAATTTAGAAGCGAGAGTTTCTTTCCTAGAAGACCATCAATTTTCTACTACCAGTAAACTTTTTGCCCAAGTTATTTGGTCAATAGATGAAGCCTTCGGCGATAAAATTGGAGAGGATAAAGACGAGTCACAAATGAGAATGGCTTATCGTATTCGTCTAAATCAAGAAACCAGTTTTACAGGAAAAGATATCCTCAGAACTCGTTTTGAAATTAATACCTTTAGACCCCTTAATCTCACCACTGGAACTAATATGACGCGACTCAGTTATGATAATAATTCTGGGTCGCCAAATTTCCGAGAAAGTCAGGTAAAAATTCCTCATCTTTGGTATCGTACTCCTTTGGGTTCAGATGTTACTTTAACGGTGGGAACTATTGGTATTGGTTACATCGATTTATTGTCAACTTTGACCCCACCTACTGTTAATGATGAAAGTAGAGGAATTCCTTCTTTATTTGGGGAATATAGCCCTGTTTATCGTCGTGGTGGTGGCGGTGGTGGTATCAATTGGGATATTACTGAAAACCTTGAATTGTCCCTGGCTTATGTAGGAGGAGATCCTAATGATCCAAAACAGGGAAAAGGATTGTTTAATGGTACTTATCATACCATTGCTCAATTGGCTTTAAGCTTAGAAAAAGGAAAAGTAGGATTTGCTTATTCTCGTTCTTATTTTCCCGCAGGTAGAACTGATTTAATGGGGGGAACTGGTAGTCTTTTAGCAATACAACCTTTTGGTAATAATATTGCTACATCAGGGGATTTTTACACCCTACAGGGCTATTATCAAATCACTCCTAATCTACAAATTCATGGCTGGGGAGGTTATGTTAATTCTATCGCCCAAAGTTCGGCTATTAGTAATATTTCTAATGGTGTTGGTGAGTTGATTCCTACTTTTGTTAATCGGGGAAATCATGCTAGTATCGCCTATGGTGCAGTGGGTTTAACCTTTCCTGATGTGATAGGAGAAGGTCATTTACCAGGGATTTTAATTGGTATTCCTCCCAAGGTAACTGCTAGTAATGTGAGAAGTCCTCAACTATTAGGAAGAGGAAAGGATACGGCTTATCATATTGAAGCTTTTTATCGCATTCCTTTGAATGATAATATTAATATTACTCCTGGTTTTTGGGCAATTATTAACCCTGAACATAATAGCTTTAATGACACTCAATGGGTGGGACATATTCGTACAGGCTTTAATTTTTAAATTGACATACTCCCCCGTTAAACTCCGTTGTAACGGGGGATTCTTTCCACATCACTGTTAGAAATTCCTTGCTCAACGAGACGACTTAGATTCTCAATGTTGCCATTAAGAACCCAGAGGTCGGACTCTCCCAAGGCTATGGAGTCGGTTTCGATATGCCCTACCGTACCGTTGAGATCTTCTCCCAAATATTTCAAACCCTTCTTGATTCAGTTGCTCTCGACGGGAACCGCCAAGACCGCACTGAATCGCTTTTTAAGAATATTGATGGCTGCGTTATGATCCCTATCGAAGACGGTTTTACAGTTAGTACATTGATGAGTTCTGGTACTTAATGATTTCTGAACTCTTGTCCCACAAACTGAACAATCTTGAGTGGTGAAATGAGGAGGGACAGCAACACAAACAATGCGATAAATCTTGG
>JASJDD010000168.1 GCA_030065735.1 Crocosphaera sp. | reverse complement strand
GGGGTAAAGCCTATCGCCTGAACGTAAGGCTCGCTATACCTTCGGGTCATAGAGAGCAGTTTATTGGGTAGGAAGCCCACACCGTAATCTTTGATTCGGTGTTGGTAGTTCACTTGCTGAAACTATGTCATCCTATGAACCCCTCCATCATAAATATCGTCCACAAACGTTTGCTGACTTAGTGGGACAAGAAGCGATCGCCACCACCCTAAGTAATGCGATCGCCAGTCAACGCATTGCTCCGGCCTATTTATTCACCGGACCGAGGGGAACAGGAAAGACCTCTAGTGCTAGAATTTTAGCAAAATCGCTTAATTGTTTGGCGGTTGAGGTGCCTACAGCCTCTCCTTGTGGTCAATGCGAAGTGTGTCGAGCGATCGCCAGGGGTTCGGCGTTAGATGTCATTGAAATTGACGCAGCTAGTAACACAGGGGTGGATAATATTCGAGAAATTATTGAGCGATCGCAGTTTGCCCCGGTACAATGTCGCTATAAAGTGTATGTCATCGATGAATGCCATATGCTGAGTGTGGCTGCTTTTAATGCCTTATTAAAGACTTTAGAAGAACCGCCAGAACGGGTCATTTTTGTCTTGGCCACCACCGATCCCCAAAGAGTTTTACCTACTATTATATCTCGCTGTCAACGCTTCGACTATCGCCGTATTCCTTTAGAAGCGATGGTCAAACATTTAACAGCAATTGCTCAAAAAGAAAACATTGAAATTGAAGCAGAAGCCTTAACCTTGGTGGCGCAAATTGCCAACGGTGGCTTAAGAGATGCAGAAAGTTTATTAGATCAATTAAGTTTATTATCAGGAAGTATTACCCCAGAAAAAGTTTGGGATTTAGTGGGTGCGGTTCCTGAAAGAGATTTATTATTATTATTACAAGCGATCAACTCTAATAATCCAGAAATCGTGATTGAATGCTGTCGGAAATTGATGGATAGAGGCAGAGAACCCTTAGTTGTTTTACAAAATTTAGCAGGATTTTATCTTAACTTATTAATTGCGAAAACGGCTCCAACAAGGTCTGATTTAGTAGCAGTAACTTCCACCACTTGGGATGATTTATGTACAGAAGCAAAACAGTGGCAAACCGAAACAATTTTAAGGGGTCAACAAAAGCTTAAAGAAAGCGAAGTCCAGTTAAAAAATACCACCCAACCTCGTTTATGGTTAGAAGTTACTTTATTAGGTTTACTTCCTAGTGCTTGCACACCAGAAGTTATCATTCAGTCATCTACTATTCCACCTCAAACTAAGAATAATATTGAATCTAAACCAACTACATTACCACCACAAAAACCACAGTCAAAAATTGTTGAAGATTCACCTCAAGAGAAAACAGAACAGATATCCAAACCGAATCAACCTGTTACAAAACAGCCAGAAACATCGATTAATAATGATGATATTGATCTAGAAAAAACTTGGCAATTAGTCTTAGATAAACTGCCTTTACTTTCCTCAGCATTAATTAAACAACATGGCTATTTAATTAGTTATCAAGGTACCGTTGCAACAGTAGGAATTAAAGTACAAAAACTTCTCAAAGCTGCACAGGATAAACTACCTCAAATTGAATCAGCTTTTCAGAAAGTCGTTGGTCATAAAGTTAAGGTTAATTTACAAGTTAGAACTGCCTCTAAAACCCCTCCATCTTCTGCTAATTCTCCTCTAAAATCTTCTCAAAATAACCAGAATAATCCACCTAAAAATTCTCAAAATTTGGACAATAATAATTTGAGTAATCTTAATCATAAACCTGTGACCACTCCCGAAACAGATGATAGTAAAAATAACCAAAAAGAAGCAGAAGAAATTCCTAGTCTTTCCACAATTTTACCAACTACCCTAACTCAAGAGAATATTGATAGTATAAAAATTTCTGAAGACAAAATTCAACAAGTAGCTGAGCAATTTGCTAAATTTTTTAAAGGAGAAATAATCACTAACCATGAAAATTTTATACAGGAAGAGAATAATCTATCGACTCAGGAATCAGATTCAAATGATAATATAGACCTCTCAGAACAAAATTTGAATGAATTGAAGCTAGAACAAGCAATAGATGATAATATGAATAATAATCACTTAGATGATCAAACCCAAACCACAAGTCTTAATTCAAAAAAAGTAATAGGAAGACCAACAATAACCAATAATGACGAAGATTTAGAATTTTAAATAATTCAATTATCTTATGGAATGAAACCAATGAAGAAAACCAACTACCTAGCTTTTACTCTATTAATAGGATTTCTGAGTTCTTGTCAATGGCAAAACAATCAACTTTCTCAAGAAAAAATTATAACCAAAGCTGAATCAATTAATAATATAAAACCTGAAACTTGGCCATTTGAACCAGACAGGGATAGCTACAATAAAAATTCACTTCTAGACTTACGTTATCTCAATGAAAAAATAGCAGGGGAAACAGGATTTATTCGTTTATCTACTAATGGTAAAGACTTTGTTAGAGCAGATGGAAAACCTATTAGATTTTGGGCGGTTAATTCTTATGTTTGGAGAAAAAGCTATGAACAATTAGAAGATCATGCACGTTTTTTATCAAAGCGAGGGGTTAATATGGTACGTTGGCATGGTCAAATTGTTGATAAAAATGATAATAAAACGCTCAAAAATATTGATAAAAAAGCCCGTCAACAACTTTGGCAATATGTAGCAGCCATGAAAAACGAAGGGATTTATTTAACTATATCTCCCTATTATGCTAATGCTCTAAAACCTCAAGAAAATTGGCAAATTCCCCGTGATAGTAATGGTTTTAGTGGCTTATTATTTTTTGATCCAGAGTTACAAAAAGCCTATAAAAATTGGTTAAAAGAGTTATTGATCCCTGTTAATCCCTACACAGGAATTGCCTTAAAAGATGAAGCTGCGATCGCTATTATTCAATTACAAAATGAAGACTCTTTATTATTCTGGACATTTAAGAATCTGCAAGGACGAGATTTGGACATATTGAGTAATCAATACCATGATTGGTTGATTAAGAAATACGGTTCCCTAGAAGAAGTTATCAAGGTTTGGAAAAGTGTTTCCATTAAAGGAGAAAATATCAAAGAAGGTAAAATAAAATTTTATGATATATGGCATTTAACCCAAAAACAAAATCTTAACAGTGGCAAAGGAAAAAGATTAGCAGATCAAACGCAATTCTTGACCGAAACCATGTACAATTTTAATCAAGAAATAAAACGGTTTTTACGAGAAGAAATTGGTGCCAAACAATTAATTAATGCAGGAAATTGGAAAACAGCAGATTCCCTTAAATTAAACGATGCAGAACGCTATTCTTATACCACAACAGAAGTGATAGGAGTTAACCGTTATTATAATGGTGGAAGTCATCAAGGAAAACACTCAGGTTGGGCAATTGTTAATGGAGATAAATTTACGAATCGTTCCGTTTTATTTGACCCTTATTCTTTTCCATTAAACCTCAAACAAGTTGCTAATCATCCTATTATTATTCCCGAAAGTTCTTGGGTTCCTCCTCTTGGTTATCAATCAGAAAGTCCTTTTTTAGTGAGTATTTTTCAATCATTAACTGGTATTGATGGGTTCTATTGGTTTGCTATGGGAGAACCACAATGGAGACAACCTTCTTCTGCTAATGGTTATCGTCCTTCTTTGGGTAAATGGGTGATTAATACCCCAGAATTATTAGGGAATTTTCCCGCTGCTGCTTTGATGTATCGTCAAGGTTACATTAAACAAGGAGAAACAGTAATCAAAGAACATCGAAAATTAACAGATTTATGGAATCGTCAAATACCAATTATTTCCGAAACTAAAAGTTTTGATCCCAACCGTGATCAAGATTCTCAAAATAACAATAATCAAATCAGCAACGAAATTCATCCTTTAGCTTTTTTAGTAGGTTCAGTAGAAGTAACTTATGGAAGTAATAAAGACAATAAAATTGTTGAACTTAAAAAATATATTAACGAAAAAGACAAAATTATTCGTTCTACCACTGGAGAAATAATCTGGAACTATCAAAAAGGTATCTGTTTTTTAAACACAGCAAAAGCTCAAGGAGTAACAGGATTTTTAAGGGAAGTTGGAGAGATTAAATTAAAAGATACAATCATTAAATCTAATAATCAATATGCAACCATTATCGTTGTATCTATGGATAATAAACCGATCAAACAATCAGACAAAATATTGCTACAAGTAGGCACAATTGCCCGTCCAACAGACTGGAAACAACAAGCAACCACTTGGAAAGATAAGAAAGGTAATTTACAAAAAGGTTTTGAAATTATTAACTATGGAAAAGCCCCTTGGAGACTAGAAAATAATGATATTCATTTAACCCTTGATAATTCAAAACTCACCCAAGCTATCATATTAGATCCTAATGGATTACCTAAACAAACGGTTCAACTAGATAGGAATCGCTCCCAAATTTCTTTACAATTTCCTCCCAATGCTAAATATGTTATTCTTGATTGAACAACCCTACCGTATAGAGGGGTAGGGATTCTTATTGATAGATACTAAACCCTAAACTTTGATTCTTTATGTCCTCTCCTCAAACTGTTTGGATCGCACGTCATGGAAATCGTCTTGATTTTGTTAACCCAAACTGGTTTAATACTGCCAAAAGACGCTATGATCCACCCTTATCAGAAGATGGTTTTATTCAGGCTAAACAATTAGGAAAACGCCTAGAAAAAGAAAATATTGGTCATATTTTTGCTTCTCCTTTTTTACGAACCATTCAAACCGCTTCTGAAGTGGCAAAAATGCTTGATCTGCCGATAAAATTAGAAGCAGGTATTGGAGAATGGCATAATCCCCATTGGATGAGTGAACATCCTGAAACTCACCCTAAAAAATTATTAGAAAAGGACTATCCTCATATTGATTGGAATTATGCTTCTTATCTGGTTCCTAAATACCCAGAAATGGAAGTTACAATGATGAAAAGAATGGCAGAGGTTGTTGAGAAATTAGTAAATGATTATTCTGGAGATATATTATTAGTTGGCCATGGAGCTTCTGTGATAGGATTAACCCAAGGATTGACCCAGGAAACCCCTTCCTTTAAAGCTTCCTTATGTTGTTTGGTAAAATTAGTAAAAACTAAGCAAAAATGGGAGATAGAATTAGGAGGAGATACTGCTCATTTAAGGGAAATTGAAGAAGAAGTCCGTTTTGTTTAATAACTGTTAATTATTAATATTTATTTATAGTTAATAAATTTCTGGCTTTCTATTTGTGCAATATCTTTCATAGACTGATGTAACCATTCTTGAATTGGGGTTTCCCAACCTTCAGTAAATTCAGTCGTTAGCCAAATATCAATAATTTTTTTAGCTAAGTGAGGGGTTGTTATTAATTCACCCAAGGTTAAAATGTTAGCGTTATTGATAGAACGGGACATCTGTGCAGTTTCAATTGTTTCGCAAACGGCAGCATAAATTCCTGGATATTTATTAGCTATAATAGCCATTCCCATACCAGTACCACACACCAAAATTCCTCGATTAACTTGTTGTGTTGCTACAGTCTGTGCTACTCTAGTAGCGATTTCATAATAAGGGGTTTCTTCATTAGCCTCCTTAACCCCTATGTCTTCAATTTCTAATCCTTTACTGAGGAGATGACTTTTAACGGTTTGTTTAAGATTAAATCCATAACTATCAGAACCTAACACAATTTTCATTGTCTTTTTTTCTCCTTTTTCTGCAATTAATGATAAGTTAATCTTAAAATTATTGTACCATAAATTTACCATCGATCACAATATTTTCTCCTGTCATACTTCCATATAACTAACGCCTAAAAAAACTAATTACTTAACTCAGAAAAACTGGGTAATTCCAAGGGAATTTGTCCCATAATTCCTTTTCTAAAATCGTTTAACAACTGCATCGTTGCTCGTTCTTTATCCCCTTTATATCGGATATTTCCTAAGCTTTCGATATATTCTTCCCCTGTTATGTTTCGGGGATCAACTTGATAGCGAGATGACAAAATTTTCTCAAAGTTCAACTCAGTTAATAAATCAACTAACGCTGCTCCAATTTGTTGATTATCATAAGCTGCTTCCCCAATATCTTCACAGATAGCTAACTTTACCGCATCCTTTTGATTCTCTAACTTAGCTGGGATGATTCCAGGTGCATCTAATAGTTCCAAACTATCAGAAATCCGTATCCATTGCAACTGACGGGTTACTCCAGCGCGTCTGGCACTAGCTACCACCTTACGACCCAATAAACGGTTAATTAAGGCTGATTTTCCCACATTAGGAAACCCGATAACCACCGCTCGAACCGCACGGGGACGCATTCCGCGATCGCGTCTTCTTTGGTTCATTTGTACCCCTGCTGTTTGGGCTGCTTTTTTTAAGGATTTAATGCCTTTACCTTGTTTAGCATTGGTACAATAAAGTGTCTCTCCCTGAGCAGTAAACCAGGTTAACCAGCCTTGGCGAACCGATTCTGGTATCATATCCATACGGTTGAGGACCACAAGTCTTGGTTTGTCCCCTATCCATTGAGCAACGTCTGGATGATGGGATGCTAAAGGAATACGAGCATCTAAGACTTCAAAGACCACATCGACACGGTTGAGTTGTTCTTTGAGTTGTCTTTCTGCTTTGGCAATATGGCCAGGATACCATTGAATCAAAGGCATAGGATTAACGAAGTCAGAAGTTCTTCACTAGGTTCCGGTGCTATCGCACAGAAGTTGTTGAAAGCAGGAGAGTATTTATACCAATTCTGCAATGTAAGACTACAGATCAAGATTCTTCTTTTAAAAGCCAGGTTTTAGACTCTATTATCTCGATAATTGTTACAATAGTCTTCTTAAATTATAGAATACGTTTGCATGAAATTACCAGATCAACGGTGGTATATTGCCTCTCCTAACCCGAATCAAGTTAAAACATTAGTAGCAGAAACTGGACTGTCTCCTTTACTCGCTCAGGTAATTTTAAATCGAGGGATTGATAGTCCTAAGTTAGCACAAGTTTATATTAACCCGAATGTGGAAAATTTACCCGATCCTTTAGATGAATTTCCTGATTTATTCCCTAGTATTGAGCTATTAAAAGAAGCTATTGAAACAGGGGAAAAAATTGCCATTTGTGGGGACTATGATGCAGATGGAATGACTAGCACTTCTTTATTATTAAGAGCTTTTAATCATTTAGGAGGAGATGCTTATTATGAAATTCCCAGTCGGATGAAAGATGGTTATGGGATTAATGAAAGAATTGTGGAAAAGTTTGCTGAAGAAGGTGTAGGAGTCATTTTAACTGTTGATAATGGCATTGCTGCCTATAATCCCATAAAACTCGCTGTCGAATTAGGGTTAACTGTTATTATTACCGATCATCATGATTTACCTGAAAAGTTACCCCCTGCTGATGCAATTTTAAATCCCAAATTATTACCGATTCAATCTCCTTATCGGGGGTTAGCTGGTGTGGGAGTTGCCTATATTTTAGCTGTAACCCTTGCTGGACAATTTAATAAAACTGAGGAGATTATTGACTCTTTACTAGAGTTATTTACATTAGGAACTATTGCCGATTTAGCTCCTTTAGTTGGGGTTAATCGTCGTTGGTTAAAAAAGGGATTAAAACAGTTACCTAATTCCCAATTAGCAGGTATTCAAGCTTTAATGCAAGTGGCAGGAGTGAGCGAAGAACAAAAGCAATTAAAACCCGATGATATTGGCTTTAAATTGGGACCAAGAATTAATGCAGTTGGACGAATTGGTGAGCCACAAACAGCCATTGAACTATTAACAACAGATGATCCAGGAATCGCTTTAGAAAGGGCAATGCAATGCGAACAAATTAACGGTAAACGAAAAAATTTATGTGAAGAAATTGAAAAAGAAGCGATTCATTTGATTAAAACAACCCCTATCGATTATAAAAAAAATAGAGTCTTAGTTGTTATTAATCATCAATGGCATCATGGAGTCATTGGTATTGTTGCTTCTCGTTTGGTTGAGCGTTATGGTGTTCCTGTTTTTATTGGTACTTATGAAGAAAATGAACCCAATAAAATTAGGGGATCAGCGAGAGGAATTGAAGAATTTAATATCTTTGAATCTTTGGTATATTGTGATGATTTATTGGGAAAATATGGAGGACACAAAGCAGCCGGTGGGTTCGGTTTACCGAGTCAAAATTTAATGGCTTTTCAGGAAAGATTGAGTGAATTTGCTCATCAATTACTAGAACCTCATCATCTGAAACCTTTAGTAAAAATTGATGGAAAAGCGGATTTTAAAGAGTTAAACCCTCAGTTATATCAACATATTGATAGTTTACAACCTTGGGGCATCGAAAATGCCTTTCCTGTATTTTGGACTCCTGATGTGAAAATCTTAGAACAAAGAACCGTCGGCAAAAATCATTTAAAATTAGTATTAAGTCAAGATGATGGTCAAGAAATGAAAGCGATCGCTTGGCGGTTTGGTTCCTATTTTCCCTTACCAAAACGCTTAGATATTGCTTATAAATTGACAGAGAATCATTGGAATGGTAACATTAATATAGAATTAGAAATAGTGGGGCTTCGTTTACCTGCTTCGGCAAAAATAAACCCTAAAAATAGTTTTACTTATCAAGGAAAGGATTATATTTGTCATTATTCAGAAAAAGAAAAAGAATTAAGGATTAGAAATTCTCAAGGAAAAGTTTTAGCCATTCGTAAAGGAGAACGGAAAGGATTATTAGGAATAAACCGCCAAGAAGCCAAAGAAATTGATGTAACTAGACAGCCCTATTTTGATATAATAAAAGAAGCTATGAATACCTTAAATTTAACAAAATAAATAATCCTTTATTTTTTCCTATTTGTAATCTTTTGCTTCAACCCAATCCTTAAATATATTCAAAATCTCTAACAAATTAAAAGAACCACCCGCTCCCTGAAACTTTCCATCGTTTACAAAACAGTCAATCCAATCATTATCAGAACGTTTAATTGATACCTCATCAAACTTACAATTCTCAAATTCTGTTTCTACTAAATCAATGACAACTAGCCAACCTGGATTATCTAACGTTTTAATATCAATCCCATAAGTATGCTCCCAATCCCCATTACATTGAGATGTGTACCAATTTTGTAGCCAAATAAAAGCGTTAGTTGCCATCATTATTTCTGAATAAAATTAGGGACAAGTTCTTCAGCGAGTCCTAGATATTCCTCTTGAAAATTATAAGGTGGGCAAATGATAACCTTAACATCAGCGACTTACCATTTAGGAAACTTTGCCCACCCTACAAAACTCTATATCGTGATCTAGCCAAGATTAATCTTCAACCGTATGACCGGCTTCGGTAATAATTTCTTTAATGGTTGCTGTCGAAGCATCGGTATCCACCGTTACCATTTTTGACTCAACATCAACGGAAACTTTAGCTTCTGGTTTTTGTCCTTCAATAGCTTTAGTAATGGTATCAGCGCAACCACCGCAAGCAATACTGGGAACTTTTAAAGTGATGGTCATAACAAATAAATTAA
>JASJDD010000167.1 GCA_030065735.1 Crocosphaera sp. | reverse complement strand
ACACAAAGCGAGAAAAGCCAGCACAGCCAGCAAAAAAGCTCTTTTCTTTGTTATTCAGCTTTAATTCTCTCTTAATTGCGTACATAGACTGCCATTGTTTTTCTTATTTTCTATTATATCTGAATCCATGCCCGATGAAATTGGCAATTTTCGCGGGTCGGAGGAAATATCCTAGACGTTATGTATAGGTATGTCTAGGATTGTACAGGTTTTTGTCTTCTAGAAGAATCTCCTAGTCAAAATATTGTTACTCTTCTCCTGCGTGGTAGGAACTGCGAACTAAAGGACCTGAACGAACATGAGAAAAACCAAGGGAACCCGCTATTTCCCCTAATTTGTCAAATTCTTCAGGAGTCCAATACTTTTGTACTGGAAGGTGTTGTAAAGAAGGACGCATATATTGTCCCAACGTCAAGCGATCGCATTGAACTGCTCTTAAGTCTTCTAAGGTTGCTACAATTTCTGCTTCGGTCTCCCCATGGCCTAACATTAACCCTGACTTGGTGGGCATAGTTGGGTCTGTTTCTTTGACCCATTGTAACACATCTAGCGATCGCTCATATTTTGCTCCCCGTCTCACTGGACTTTGCAGACGTTTCACGGTTTCAAGATTATGATTATAACAGGCTGGTTTCGCTTTAACAACTGTAGTGATTCGTTGTTTTTGACTGATTTTCCCTTGTTTTCCTCCCCAAAAGTCCGAGGTTAAGACTTCGATTTCAGTTTCGGGGTTAAGAGTCTGGATAGCCTTGATGGTCTTAACGAACCATTCCGCTCCACCGTCTTCTAAATCGTCTCGTGCAACGGAGGTAAGAACAACGTAACTTAGTCCCAATAGTTTCACAGATTCTGCAACTTTTTGGGGTTCTTCGGGGTCTAGATTCATGGGAGCATGGCCTTTATCTACTTGACAAAAGGCACAGGAACGGGTGCAAGTTGGACCCATTAATAGGAATGTTGCCGTTTTCTTGCTGTAACATTCTCCACGGTTAGGACAACGACCCTCCTCACAAATGGTATGAATATTTCGGGTTTTAATAATTTTTTGAACAGTAGAAATTTCACTCGCTTTACCAATTGATCGTTTCAACCAAGAAGGAATTGGTGTTAGATTTATATCATTTTTTAGAGGATTTTTAGTCATTATCTACCACACTATAATCAATTATTACTAATTATCCATTATTGTTTATATTTTGTCAATTCTTATGGGATTTTTGACTTTTGAATTCTGACTTCGTTAACCTATTCCCATGTAGAAAATTCTTCCATCCAATGATTAATTATGGTACTCATTTGAGTCCGTCTATTTTCAAAACTAGCAGCTATCCAAATAAACATTAAACCTAATAATAATCCAACTATCCATTTTAAGAGAGGGTAAGTAAAACTAACGATGACTAATTGATAAAAGACTGTAATTGTAAAAGTAATCGTTCCTGTAAACAAAAAAGCACGGGTTTTTAAACCTAAACCTATAGCAATGAAAAATAGTCCAATAAATCCTGGAATAATACCTGTTTCTCTATAAAATAAAAAGGAGACAGTACCAAGAATTACTGTTGCTAACAAACGTAGAGAATGTCTTATTGATTTTCTTTCTTCTCCCTGACAATAGGGTTCAATTACAATCAATAATAAAAGAGAGAAACATAATAAACTTGAATATAACAAGGGAAAGAATTCTTTGAAATTACTAATACTATTATACGCAGCAGCATTAATAAAAAGTACACTAGGATAGAGTAAACGGGATCTATTGGACAGTTTAGAAAGAATAGCATAAGCAATAGCAGTAACCACTAAAGTGATAGAATTAAAGTTACTAACAACTCCCATTAAAGGTAACGTAAAAGCTAATAGATTCCAAGGTCTTTTTGACCATCCCCATTGTCTCCAAGGAAGGGTATAAACCACAATACTTAATAAAGGAAGAATAGCTGCTGTTACCTTAGCAAAAAAAATAGTAGGAAAGGCTAAAAATCCATAAATAGCTGTTACTGCTGCTTCTATAAATCCCAAATAAACCCAAATTTCTCCTTGTCTTTTGTCTAAGAAATTGCGTCCTTCTAGAATAGCATATTGGGTTAAAAATACGCCAGAACTTAAGCCAATTAAGTGTTGTGATATCACAGGATATAATAAAGCAAATACTAAGAAAATACTACCTAAAATCCAATGCAAATGAGCAATTATTTTTAACTCTCTTTGTTTTAAATATAGATAAGAAGATAACCAAGGAGAAAAAACACGATAAAAGTACATAATTGTGGTTGCTAATGCAGCTATACTTAAATATTTATCTCCCCGAGATACGTCATAAATTTGATAAAATAATAGCTCATAAACTGAGAAAGAAATGAGAGCAATTCCTAGATAACTTAAAGGTTTTAAACTTCTTTTTTCGCGTACAAACCCAATTATAATTAATGCAAATCCAAGAGAAGTAAATGCTGTAAAACTATTAAATGAATTATATCTTAATGCTGTTCCTAACGCTCCATATAAAAGTGGTAAAATATGTAAGCTGCTTAAAAATTGTGTTCCTTCTGTTCTTCTTTGCCACCATGTTCCAATTAATTGAAATAAAATTCCTAAAATAATATTAACAAAAGCTAATAAGATTAAAGATTGACTGACCTTAGTTGTAAGATTAATTGTCAATAATTCTAATGTCCATCCTAAGGTATAAAACATCAAATTAGTCGGCTGTTTTTTACTCCGATAAAGAATCGCTAAAAATAGCAAAAATATAGCTATTATAATTAGAATCGAAGGATTAGTATATTCCCAGTAAATAGCGATTGAATGTAAGGTTAAAGCTGCTAAAAGACAACTACATAAAATGATTCCCCAGACATCAACTACTTTTGCGTAAATAGTAGCTAACTGTTGAGATTTTTGTTGTAAATAACTCCAAAATAACCAGAGAGTAATTAAGGTTAAACTATCAATCATTATCCAGAGAGGAATTTTCGGTAATTTGACAATTTCTATAACTGTTAAAACTATAATAGAACGACAAAATATACCCATCCCTATCGTTATAAATGCTATTAAAAAATGAGGCAATAAATAACTATGAATCAACAGTAAAATCGTTCCCGTTACTGGCGTTATAATTTTTGTTATCGAAAGATTAGGATTTAAGAATTGTATAATTAAAATGATAATAATACTGAACCATAATAGGCTATTTTGTTTTGGTTTTTGCCAACTACGGTAAGCTGTTCCTATCATAATTAGATTAATAGTAATCAGCAAAATTAAATCATTATTGAAAAGATAATCAGTTGTTAATCTACAAATAGAAATAGTTATAACTGCTACCGTACATAAAGTAATTCCCCATAAATTTAATGCTTTTTTATAGTAATTAATAAAATCAATTTGGTAATAATTTAAAAGATGATAAATAATCCAAAATAAGATAGTAATAACTGATGCTAATAATAACCAATATACCCAAAATTGTTCTGCATATTTCAGACCATTATCTTCTATAATAACCACCATGAATTCTAGAATAAAACCAATGGTAATAAATGCTACACTAACTTGCTTAAAAATCTGTGTTTGTACTAGCATCAAAATAGTAGCAATTCCTAATTCTATCCATCCCCATAATGGTAATGATAAGGCAGGAAGAGGAACAATAGCTAAGACTATTATACTGTACCATAATGATAATTTATTGCTTCTGCTAGAACATTGCCAACTACGATAAGCAACACTTCCCATTAAAATAAGAGAAGAAATTAAGGTATTGGTTGCTGATGTATAAACTAAAGAAACATCAATCAATCTGATTAGGTTAATTAAGGATAAAATATAACCATAACTGTCAAAAATTTGAGCATAAACGAAAGCTAAATCTGATGTATTTTCACTCAAAACATGACGAATAAACCACAAAAGAAGCGTAATAATTACTCCTGAAAGTACCCAAAGCGAGGAAGATAAATTAAGAATATCTAAATAGAAGAAGATCGATATTAATCCTAAACTAACAGTTATAATAACTGAATATAAATGACGTAAATATTGAGTATTTACGATCATTAAAATTGTTCCTGTTACTAATCCTATTAGTTGAGTTTCTGGAAAATAAATTGTTAGTGCCTGCATCAGACAGATGGCAATAACACTTAATTCACTAGCTAGTTTTCTCCGAGGTAAATACCAAGTAGCGATCGCAGTTAATAATAGGGGAACAGTCAACCAACTTAAACCCCAAAAAGGTGAATTAAACGGTAGTTTAAACCAAAATAAACCATAGGATAATGTGGCTAAAAATAGTCCGATTACCCAAGAACTATTGTTAACTAATTGTATCAAAGATTGTTCTGGAAACAGGAGTAAAGATACTAAAATTTCACTAATCATTAACCCCAACAAAATTAGAGACCAGATATTGATAGAAAGATTAGGTAAACAATAATTAATGCCAGAAACTAAACTTAACAGTAAACTAATATGAGTGATTAAAGCTAAAGGTTTGATAAAAAAACGTTGATTCTGTTTTAGTTTATATCTTGTTTCATAAGCTAATGTTAAAGTTGATAATGTTAAGTTAACGGTTCTAATTAAAGGATTAATCAAGCTGATAATTGTTAACAGTATTCCTAAACAAAACAATAACTTATTAATGAATTTATGTAACTTTTTTTGATAATTAACCAGCCAAATATTTTTTAGAAAAATTATTAAATAAATGTAAGGAAACAGACCAATACTTAATAAGACAAAAGGCTGGTTTTCTGTATTAGTCAAATCAATAATATTGCTCCAGATAGTTTGGAAAATGGGCAACCGAACCAATAACCAATTAATTTGTAAGCCAATGAGAAAAATAAGAAAAAAATCTCGTCTTGAACCAGAATTTTTTAAGTGTTTTCCTAACCAAATAATTGCCAATAAACTAATGGCGATAGCTTGAGTAGGAATAACAAAAACAGATAATAACCATCCTAAAGTTAATAAACCACTACCTGTCCATTTCCAAAAGGTTTTTGGAGGGGATTTCCATCCCATTAACCAACCACATAAACCAATCGCTAAACTTAGTTGAAAAATATTAACTTGAGCCAGAAAAATAGCTCGCACTAAAAGAATAATTAAGGCATAAATAATAATTGCTTCAGTGAGACTAAATGGTAATAATCTCTGATTACTTTTTTGAGTATCTTTAGGAGAAATTAATGTAATGATTGTAGTACCAATAACACCAATATAAGTAGCCACTAAAGGAATTCCTGGTAGAGTCCATCCCCAGTGTAAATAAGTTAATGCTAAATGATTTAATAAAGGCAAAGAATGAGAATAAGATTGGTTTTTCTCCTTAAATAAATTAAGGGTTAATATAGTTAAAGATAAACTTCCCACTAACATTCCTAGTAATCCTAAAAAAGTATGCCATAGGGGAAAACTATCCATAGCCAAGAAATTAATAGGAACTAATAATAAAGTTACAATGCGTAACCCTTGGGTCGTTAATCGTAAATTAGGTTGTTTTCCTGTCCACCAACTAGCAACTCCAAACCCGAACGTATATAACCAAAGGATTCCATATTGTAAAACTGCGGGAAATTTTTCCCACCAACTAGCCGCTATTACCCCTGAAGAAACTACCACCATAAATACCCCTAATAACAGCAACCAAATAACACTTAGTTCTGCCATTAAAGATTGAACTACTTGTGCTATTATTGGGACTTTTCGACGTTGTTTACGAACCGTTGAAACCTTGGACTTAGAAGCCGGTAAAGACAGGGTTAAAGATTCAGTAACAGGAGCAAAAGTTTGACGAGCAATAGCAGGAACAAGACAACTTAAATCTTTTTCAGCAATACGTTTAACCTGCTGATGCTCTAATAATCTTAATTGTAACCAACGATCTAAACCTTGTAATAGGAGGGGATGAGAAGCTGGGATATTAATACTAAATGTAATTGTTGTTTCCTCAGCAAAAGAATCAACATCTTGTAAAAGTTGTAATTGTTGAATTAAATTTGTGATAGTTAAGGTTGTTTGGAAATTCACTTGAAATGAATCATTACCACTCACAAGCTTAGCTGGAACCCCTTGTTCAGAAATTAAGCCCAAGTCTAGCCAATATTGCCATCCTTCTAATAATTCAGAGATAGCGGTTTTTCGAGTTAGTTGAATAGAGATGGAGTGATCTCTTGACAATGGCATGAGAAAGTCCTAAACAATAAAATCTTAAATAGCATCGGTTAACCCTTCCCTTTACTATACATTTTACTAAGGGTACATTTCACAGAAGTAGATGATTTCTCAGTGGGGGTAAACTAAATTAATAGAGTTTATTGTTGAGTTATGAATGCACTTTCAATTCCAACTTGGATGGTTCATGTTTCTAGTGTCATTGAGTGGACAGTAGCAATTTTATTGGTTTGGACTTATGCCCAAGTTAGTGATAAATTATATTGGCGATCGCTTTCTTGGGGAATGTTACCGGCATTAGTCAGTGCCATGTGTGCTTGTACTTGGCATTTTTTTGATAATGCAGCGTCTTTGGATTGGTTAGTAACCTTACAAGCGTTTTTAACGGTGCTAGGGAATTGTACCCTTTGTTTTGCTGGTTGGTGGATTTTTCGATCTTCTTCTTCTTCCCTGTAGTTATGTTCAGTAGACTGGGGGACTAGGGGACTAAAAAACTAATAAATGATAACTGAGTTTACCCCGTTACCCCGTCACCATCTCTGTCATAATAATGATACAATATCTTTAATGCTTCACTAGAAACATCGAAGGTCAGCAATTCTTCATAACAATCAATAGAAGCAAAAGGAATCACTTCTACAACACTATTGCTATAAGCAACAATCTCTAGGGATTTAATCCAGGAAGGTGTCCATTGATTTTCTTCGATTTTGATATTGTTTTGACGTAACCAGTTAATTAATTGCCATCGTCCAATACCAGGCAAAATCCCAACTTCTAAAGCCGGTGTATACCATGTTCTCTCTTTCCATCCCCAAAGATTTCCGGTACTGGTTTCGAGCCAATTACCTTGTGAATTAACTAGAATTGCTTCCTGAAACCCAAGGGTTTTAGCTTTTTTTAGAGCTAAGTAAGCCCCTAGATAATTGCCTGTTTTATGGGCTTTTAAACTGCGTTGAAAAAGGGAGTTATCAGCTAACCATCCTTTGACCCCTTCCTGTTGCAATTTAACTAAATTTTTGGCTAAAAAACGCCCTGTAATCCATTCTTTTCCATCAGGAAAAATAGTTATTCTTAAAACTGGATAAGTAGGGATTAAATAGTTTGCTCCTTGAGATAGGTTTTGCCAATTAGGTAAACACCAACCAAACGCTTCTAAACTCTTTTTTAGACGATGACAATGAGCTTCCCATTGAGTTAAAGGGTGTTCTAAAGATTGTTGATAAACTCGAAGAGTAGTGAAAACGGTGGCACCATATTTTAAACCTGGATTATCAATAGATAGACAGATTTTATCTTCTTTAAATAGCTGACCATCATACCAATAGTTCATAACACTTTGGTGAAAATTTCTATTTCTATCTAGAAAAAGCTCTTTAGCTTTCGATAGGTTTTTAATTTGCTAACCCAAACTTCTCAGCCTTAATGCACATTATTACCCTAAATGCAAGGTTATTTCAAATTTATTAACAAAACTTTTCGGTCTTAACGAAAGAATGCCTAATAGAGACCGATTAATCGGTTGAGTAGACAAACTAAGCCCACAACCTACCTGATAAATAACATATCACGAAAATAGCAGAAATGCAAATACTGGCAAATTTCGGCAAAATCAGGAAGATTCGATTGTTTATGAAAAGTTCAAAAAAAGCAAGTAGATTTTAGTAAATTAAATAATTTAGCAAAAATGTTATAAGTTTAAATTATAAATATACCAAGATAACTATTGTCTCATAAGACAAGAGACAAGAAACCTGCTTAAATAGTTAAGAATAGGCTATTCTAACAACTATGCAAAGTGACGACGACCTCAGCGTAATTGAGAGTGTAGAGCAGTTTGATGACCCATTGGAGCGCCTAGAAACTGTAGATGCTAACGTTACTAGTCCCGATCCAGAAGAAATGCTACCAAAATTGAGTGATGAAGACTCATCACAGAGAATGCTGGCAGCGAGGGCATTTTGTGAGCTACAAGACCCGAGAGCGATCCCTCTACTCATCCAACTGTTAGATGATATTTGTCCCTTAGTACGGGTCAGCGCAGCTTATGCTTTGGGAAGAAATACCAATCCTGAAGCGGTATCCGCCTTAACTGACCTGTTGGGGCGAGATTGGAATGGATATGTCCGTAAAGGGATTGTTTGGGCTTTAGGCAACGGGAGCGATCGCGCCGGGGTCCAACCCTTAATCCATGCCCTGAGAACCGATATTTCTGCGGTACGTCTTTGGGCGGCCAGTAGCCTGGCCCAAATTGCTAAACTAGAATACGAAGACGCGATCGCGGCTATGGCTCCCCTAATTGAAGGATTAAGACGGGACTCGGTGGCTGCGGTACGGGGAAACTGTGCTTGGGCGATCGGGCAACTCTGTCGAGAACTGCCCTCAAACGTGGTGTATGCTACAGCTATTGATGCTTTAATTGAGGCATTGGTAGAAGATGAAGACTACAGCGTGAAAGAAGATGCCAAAAGTGCTTTATTGCGGGTGGGTGATCCCAGGGGAATGCAAATGATCGAGGATCTTGAACTAGAAGGGTTAATTTAGTGACCAAACCATTAATTTTAGGCATCAGTGGTGCATCGGGCTTAATTTATAGCGTTCGTGCCTTAAAGTTTCTCTTAGAAGCAGACTATGAGATTGAGGTGGTCGCTTCGAGAGCAACCTATATGGTGTGGCAAGCAGAACAAAATGTGAAGATGCCAGCCGAACCAGAGTTACAAGAAGAGTTTTGGCGAGAACAAGCGGGTGTCCCCACCGAGGGGAAATTACGCTGTCATCGTTGGGCCGATGTAGGAGCAACCATTGCCAGTGGTTCTTTCCGTACGTTGGGCATGGTAATTATGCCCTGTAGTATGAGTACCGTGGCCAAATTAGCTAATGGGTTAAGTTCTGACCTTTTAGAAAGAGCGGCCGATGTGCAAATCAAAGAAGGTCGTCCTTTGGTGGTAGTTCCCCGTGAAACCCCTTTTAGTTTGATTCATCTGCGGAACCTAACCGCCTTAGCAGAAGCAGGGGTGAGGATTGTCCCTGCTATTCCTGCTTGGTATCATCAACCCCAAACTATAGAGGATTTAGTGGATTTTGTGGTGGCTCGTACTTTGGATCAATTGGATATTGATTGTATTCCTTTGACTCGCTGGCAAGGAGGAATAGGCCATCGTTAACGAGGTCAGAAGTTCCTCACTGCGTTCCGGCGCTATCGCACAGAAGTCAGAAGTTATCACTGTTTTCGGAAAGAAAGATTTAGCTTTAACAAAAATGTCAAAAGAAGTCCCCACCTAAAAATACTATCAGGAACATTCACATTTTAGGTGGGGATGAATTTTGACCAGTATATCAACGTGCGACAGCACAGC
>JASJDD010000005.1 GCA_030065735.1 Crocosphaera sp. | reverse complement strand
AAAGTTAGTTATTATATTATTTCTACGGCTTTAGATATTGATTTATTTAATCCTCTTGATCTTGGACAATTAGAGCAAGAGGACAATGCAATGGCGGAAACCATGGTTGCTGAGGAGAATAATAAGTCAACTTTAATTAATGAGGAGAGTTTACAAGGACGCGATCGGGATGATTTAATTCGATTGGCTTCTTTTCCTGAATTAAGTCCTAATCCTATTATTGAAATCGATTTTACGGGTCATTTAACTTATTTGAATCCAGCAGCTAGTATTAAGTTTAAAACCATTACACAAGAGCAATTAAAACATCCTGTGTTAGCAGGGTTACTTTCAGAAGTTCATAACATACAAGGAAATTTATTACTAAGAGAGGTGATGATCGGGTCAGATATTTTTGAACAGTATGTCCATTATTTATCAGAACATCAACTCATTAGAAGTTATTTGTTTAATATTACTGCGAGAAAACAGGCTGAAAAAAACTTAGAATATCGAGCTTTTTATGATACGTTAACTGATTTACCTAATCGCAATTATTTTGATGAAAAGTTAGAAATTGCTCTAGTTAAAGCAAAAAAAAATAACGATTTAATGGCCTTACTTTTTCTAGATTTAGATTCTTTTAAAAATATTAATGATAGTTTAGGTCATAAAATTGGAGATCAATTACTAAAAAGTTTTGCTAAACGGTTAACTTCCTGTGTGCGAAATGATGATTTTGTCTCTCGTTGGGGAGGGGATGAATTTACCTTATTGTTACCTCAAATTAATAGTCCAGAAGATACCATTAATTTAGCACAACGTATTCTAGATGATCTTAAGCAACCTTTTGAAATTGAGGGGCATCAATTATATATTAAAACCAGTATTGGTATCGCTATTTATCCTCAAGATGGCGAGGACGCAGAAAGCTTATTAAAAAATGCTGATGCAGCCCTTTTTCGTGCTAAAGAACGAGGAAGAAATCATTATCGTTTTTATCATTCAACTATGACTTCTAAGGCATCTTTATTATTAAAATTAGAAACTCTTTTATATAAAGCTTTAGAAGAAAAAACCTTTTCTTTACATTATCAACCTCAATTAAATCTCAGCAAGAATAAAATTAGTGGAATGGAGGCTCTTTTACGATGGTATCATCCCGAATTAGGGGATGTTTCTCCCGTTAGATTAATTCCCTTGGCAGAAAAAACAGACCTAATTATACCTATAAGTTTGTGGGTTTTAAAAACAGCTTGTCAACAAAATAAAGCTTGGCAAGAACAAGGTTTACCTCCTATTCCTATTGCAGTTAATCTATCTGCCAAACAATTTCAACAGCCTAATTTAGTTGAAATTGTCGCTCAAGTTTTAGAAGAGACAGGTTTAGAACCCCATCTTTTAGACTTAGAAATTACTGAAACATCCATGATGAAAAATATTGATTTGTCCCAAAAAACTTTACACAAGTTACGAGAATTGGGGGTACAACTTTCCTTAGATGATTTTGGTACAGGTTATTCTTCTTTGGGGTATTTACAAAAATTTCCGATTACGACTCTGAAAATTGATCAATCTTTTATCCAAACCTTAGAGGATAATCCTCACAATGCGGCGATCATTTCTGCTATAATTGCTCTAGGAAAAAGCTTCGATCTTAGGGTCATTGCTGAAGGGGTAGAAACCTTACAACAGTTAGAATTTTTACAAAGATTGAACTGTGAAGAAATTCAAGGATTTTGGTTTAGTCGTCCTCTCAAATCAGCAGATGCAACCACATTTTTAAATCAGGTTGACCAATAAATTTAAGCTTAAAAGACAGCTTAAACTATTATCCAAAAAGTTAAACTTAAATTACAGTAGGGATGATTAAACCATGAATTACAAGCCAAATAACACCGAGAATCGTTATATCTTGGTTCTTGAAGATAGTAACTCTCGTCGGACTATTTCTTTAGAAGAGTCTAGGTATTCTTTAGGACGACATTCTAGTAATTCCATTGTTATTCATTCTAAACAAGTTTCTCGAAAACACGCTACTTTAATTAGGAAATTTAATCGAAACAAGAATAAAGATTCTTTTTGGATTTTAGATGGAGATTTAGAAGGTAAAAAAAGCCAAAACGGTATTTTTATTAATGGAGAAAAATGCACAGTTCATGAACTCAAGGATGGGGATTTAATTAATTTTGGCTGTGAGGTAAATGCCAGTTATCATGCTGTTTTTCCTGCTAACATTTCCGAAAGCTTTATTGATAAAAATGTTACTAAGCAATCAGATAACTCTATCCCTAAATCGATTAAAAAATTACCAAAATTATATTTAGAGAATCCCGCGCAAAAAGCAACTTTGATATTACAAAGTCATTCCCTTCAAGATGAGGGGAATGATGATACTTTTCAAGAAGAATCTTATCTTGATCCGGTCACTGAATTACCTAACCGTATTCTTTTTAATGAATATGTTTCCATTGCAGTAGCTAATGCGAAGCGGCATCAAAATTGTTTAGCAATTTTTTTGATAGATATCAAACGTTTTAGTGATATTAATGATAGTTTTGGTTATACCGTTGGAGATTATTTCTTACAAGCGATCGCCGAACGGTTAAAAAATTGTATCAGAACAGGAGATATTGTCTCTCGTTGGGGAGGGGATGAATTTGCTATTTTATTACCTCATATTAAAAAACCAGATAATTTATATAAAATTACTCAACGAATTATTAAAGAACTAAAATATCCTTTTACTGTTGACGACAATACTCAATCCTTGGTTACTCATTTGGGAATGGCTATTTATCCTAAAAATGGACAAGTTCCCCAAGAACTTTTAAATTATGCAGAAACCCAACTAATTTATCATAAAAAAACAGGTAACCATAACCTTCTCAATGAAAACTTAAGCAAAACTAAAGCCTCATTATCACAGATTGAAAAGCGACTTGATGAAGCCTTAACTAAAAAAGAATTATGTTTATACTATCAACCTCAATTAAACAGTAATACCAAAAAAACAGAAGCAATGGAAGCTTTTATTCGCTGGAAACACCCGAAATATGGTTTAGTTCCTCCTAAAGAATTTTTACCTTGGGTAGAAAAAACGGAATTAGTTGTACCGTTAACTCGTTGGATTTTAGAAAAGGCTTGTACAGAAAGTAAAAGATGGCAGACTAATAGATTACCTTCTGTTATAGTATCTGTTAATTTGTCTATGGCTCAATTTCATCATCCTCAATTAATTGATCTGGTTGATGAAATATTAACTTTGACAGGACTCGATCCCCAATGGTTAGAATTAGAAATTACCGAAGCCATTATTTTGAAAGATATCAAACTCGCTTATGATATTTTAAGAGAATTAAAAGGCTTAGGGGTTAGGGTTTGTTTAGATGATTTTGGCATTGGTTATGCTGCGGTGAGTAATTTGCATCAAATCCCCTTTGATACCATCAAACTCGATGTTTCTTTAATCAAAGAGATGGATGAAAACCCTGAGAATACTACCTTAATTTCTGCCCTTATTTCTTTAGGAGAAAGTTTTGACATGAGAGTGGTTGCTGAAGGAGTAGAAACCCAACAACAACTAAATACATTGCATAATTTACACTGTCAAACCATGCAAGGCTATCATTTAAGTAAGCCTCTTTCTCTACAAGAGGCCACCCAATTTTTAACCTTTGATCATGTAAAACCTTTTGACAATTTAGGGTAGAATTTCTTTTCCTACTGCTTCGTAAGCTGACCAAGCCATTTTGGAACGTGGATCAGGATAATCTCTAGTAATAACACCCCTTTGGGAAGCCTTTTCAAAGACAACCAAGAGAGGAATGGATGTTTTAAAGCGAGGAAGGTTCGCTTCTTTTAACCGTTTTTTCGCTTCTTGTCCACTTTTGGTACGGCCATCTACTTTGGTCAACAACACTTTAAAGTTAGCATTAAGGGCCTGTAATTGTTCTACTGCTTTAAAAGTTGCGTCTAAATCTAAATGATTAGGGGTTGTGGGAATAATTAATAAATCACTCCCATCCGCCAGATCCTTAAATTCTTCCGGTTCAGGTCTAGCCCTGGTATCAACGATAATGTGGGGATATTTGCGAATAATACTGGTTGATCCAGCTTGGGAAGCCACATGAAACGGTAGTTTATCCTCCCTAGACCAAATTAAGGCAGAACGGTTGCGATCGGCATCAATCAGCAAAGTAGGGGCTTTTTCTTGCAAATAAGCCGCGAGATGGATCGAAGTGGTGGTTTTGCCGACACCCCCTTTTAAAGCAGTAATAGAAATGATCATGATCTGGTTAACTTATTGATCGGATTTATTCCTCCCCGTTCCCAGATTACACTACCATGACCCTCTTTTTTCTGATGACAATTGACAAAGCGTCACTGTTCGGAAACTTATCTCTGAAGCTTGCGTCAGAATAAGAGTGTGTGTGAGGAGTAAGAACGAAAGACAAAAGCCTTTGAGGTCGAAACATGGCCAGACTCTTAAAGGCTTTTTTTTATCCCAATAAAAGAAAAACCAGAAATACAAAAAGAATACCCCAACTTCTACAAGTTGAGGGATGAATTTTTGTATTTCACCGCTATGTTATAATTTCGGTAAGAGACAGGGAAAATCCGTCTGATGCTAGTGACTCAATCGATACAAATCCGAAGCTTAACAACAGAGCAATATGAAATACTGCGCCATCAATGTCGTTTAGCTAAAAATATGTACAATGTGGGGCTATATAGCGTTAGGCAGTTCTTTTTTTCAGAAAACCGTTTTTTAGCTTATGAATCGAATTACCATCATTGCAAAGACAATGAGAATTATGGCTTGTTGCATTCTCAAGTGGCACAACAATGCCTCAAATCTGTAGATGAAGCTTTTTCGGGCTTTTTTAAGCTGTTAAGGAGGAAAAAAGAGGGGAAATTAGTAGCAAGAATCTCATTACCTCATTACCTCAAAAAAGACGGTTATTTTCCTTTAGTATATCCTCAACCCTATATAAAAGAAGGAAAGATCCAATTCTCCGTATCGAACAAGTTTAGGAAAAACTATAGAGAAACAAAAGGAAAAGTATTTAAACCGTTTAAATTTTCAATTCCCCCGATGTTAAAGGGGAAAAAGATCCATGAATTTAGGATTATTCCTAAATATAATGGTCGTTATTTTGTGGCTCAATTTGTCTATGAAATTCAGGAGGAAATAGGAGAAAACCTAGATGAAAGCGAATGTTTAAGTTTAGACTTAGGACTGAATAATTTAGTAGCAGCGATTGATACAAAAGGGTCGTCATTCTTAGTGGATGGACGAAAACTAAAATCAATTAACCAATGGTACAATAAGCAGTTAAGTAAATTACAGTCTCTTAAGGATTTACAAGGAATAAAAAGATTAACGAATAAAATGGCCAAGTTAATCTTAAAGCGAAGGAATCAAGTCAATGATTATCTAAGGAAAACAGCTAGATTAGTAGTTAACTATTGTTTAGAACATAAGTTAGGGACATTAATTGTAGGAGTGAATGAAGGGTGGAAAACGAGTATTAATATTGGAAAAGTCAATAATCAAAACTTCGTACAAATTCCTTTCCATGCCCTCAGACAACAACTAACCTACTTGTGTAAAAGATATGGGATTAATTACATTGAACAAGAAGAATCCTACACGAGTTTAGCTAGTGCATTAGATTTGGATAATCTACCAGAATATAATGCAGATAATCCACAAACCTATAATTTTTCAGGAAAGAGAATTAAGAGAGGTTTGTATCGGACTAAAGATAAAAAATTAGTCAACTCAGATATGAATGGTTCTGCGAATATTGGGCGGAAAAGTAAAGCCAATCTCTTTGAGAAGAGAGAGGTATTAGTGGGGCTTTTGGACGCTCCAAGACGATACTTTATCGTGTAAAGAATCCCCATCGCCTTGCGTTGGGGTAGTTCAAGATTGTTTTCGTTTTCCTCCTAGATATTCTTCCTCTTCCTTTGGAGTTAACTCACGGTAGAGTCTTTTTTTGAGTTTGTCAGCTAACTTATCTGTTGATACAGTCCAAACCAGTAGTTTTTTTTCATCATCATCGTTACTAACAGAAACCAATTTTTCGCCATCATCCCTAAATGTAAGGGCATTAACTCTTTGTTCATGATGTTTAAGAATTTTGGGTTTGTAATTATCATCTTGCAACTTCTCTAAGTCTTGTAAATCCCAAATTTGGATACTCCCATCACAACGGCCGGATGCCAATTGTTTATGATTATGATTATTAAACGCAAGGGCTGTGATCCAAAAATTATAAGTTGGTAATTCTTGAGAATCTTCAGATTGTTTGGGTAAATGTGCAAGTTCTTTTTCTTCTAATTCTTGCTTTTCATTTATTTTCCATAATGTAATATCGTTACTATCACTTCCTGAAGCAAGTTGTTTTCCATCAGGACTAAAAGCCAGAACGACGGGTGCTTTTCCTCCATAGCGTTTCTTATGTATTACTACTGCTTGATCGAAAGATTTTGGATTTTCTATATTACCAAATCTGATCTGATCTCCTTCCAAGTTTTCCTGTTTATCTTTTGAGTTTTGCTGTTCACAATTATCAGAATCCTTAATATTACCAGCAATAGCCAATAAATTTTTGTCGACAGAACTAAAAGCAACTGAAGCAACTCCGTCTTTTCTTATCTTAAAATACTTAGATAACTGTTCAAAACGCTTCGGACTAGGTTTATCCTTACTAATATCCCAGAGTTGTATCCTCCAGATGTCACAATCATGTTCCTCTGAGTTTTGTTTCAAAGGATGTCCACAAATAGCGAGGACAGTCCCATCAGAATTGAAGGAAAGTGATTTCACAATCAAATTCTTGGGGACTTTTTTATCAGTCTGGGAGATGTCTTTCTCAATCTTGGAGATGTCTTGCCAAATCTCTGATAATTGATGCTCATCTAATTCTAGGATGTCCTTAGACAATTTTTTCCCATCTTCAGAATTAGCATTGCTTACATCCCACAAGATATTAATAGGATCATTATCTTTTTGACCACTCAAAGCGATTTTCTGAAGTTGGTTGTTTTTGTGGTAAAAAGCGATCGCATGAATATAGAGATCACGGATGTTCTTATATTTTTTTTTGAGAGTTTGGAGAAGATCAACCTTCCATATTGGTTTAGAATTAGATGACTGATTGATGTCTCTCAGTAAAATCACACCATTTCTATAGCCAACAACAACCTGATTCTGACTAATAAAAGATGCTGCAATAACATCTATATCTTTCCTGTTTGAATTATCCTCATTATCTTTCCTGTTTTGGTCATCTTTATTTTCAGGATAACCGATAAAGCTTTTTGGTTCCGAGTCAATATGTCCTTGAAGATACCAAAAGCGAATTGTTCTATCCCAACTACAAGAAGCAAGACAGTGAGGATTATTAGGATCAAAAGCAACGGAACAGACACCATGCTGATGACCATGTAACAGTTGACAATTATTTAGTTCACTCTCATGAATTGGTATTGGGGTTTTCAGAGATTCTTCTTTGGATTCATCCTTTATTTTTTCTATTTTTTCTGAGGTTTTTTTGATTTCTTCTAAATTCCATATACGAATAGTTTGATCTTCACTACCTGATGCCAATAGAGTAGAATCTGAATTAAAAGTGAGAGTTCTTACATTATCCTTATGTCCTTTTAAGAAAATCGGATTATTTCGCTCTATGTCTTTAGACTTACCTGTTTGAACACACTGGTATAAACATATATGGTTACTTCTGCCTGCTACAGCCAACCATTTACCATTTGGACTGAAAGTAACACAAAAAACTTCATTATGTTCACCTAACGGCGTTTTTTCCAGTATATTTTGATCATTGATTTTCGAGAGACAAACAACGCCATTCTTTCCTCCAACAGCCAACAAATCACCATCAGGATGAAAAGCAATTGACCAAATCCAATTATCTTTAGGCTTATCAGAATCATCTTTAGGCTTATCACGCCACAATTGCTTACAGAGAAATTTAGGCTTATCAGGATCTTTCATATCCCATAGCCTAATATAACCTTCCCAACTACCTACCGCTAATAACTTTTTCTCCTCATTAAAAGCTACTGAAACAAGTTGTTCTTTTTCTTTTACTTGTTCCTGTTTTAATTCCCCTTTTTGTTCCTGTTTTAATTCCCGTTGGAATGTAACATTTGATGAATTTTCAATATCCCATAAGTTAATTTTTCCGTCTCTGGCTACTGAAATAAATTTTTTGCTACTAATAAAAGTGATGGCTATATCTATAAACAATCCTTCTCTTTTTTCTTGAGGGTCATGAGGAGGTTTTCGTTTTGAATCATCAATAGATTTTAATCCGTTGACTTCAGGTTTGAATTCTAAACTATCTTTTCTAGTAAGATAACAAAATCCTAAGTTTCCGTTTTGATTACTGGCCACCAAGAAACTCCCATCTGGACTAAATATTACTTGTCGAAAGTCCCGCAAAGGCTTGGTGGACTCTTCTAGACGATTATCGACCCAATCATTTTCATTCTTTAATTCAAGACGAGAACTATCAAATGTAGAAGATTTAAGTACCTCCAGCAAACATTTATCAACTTTATATTCAGAAATTAGTAGATTCTGAATGTCTTTTTCCTGCTTATTATCAATTTTATAATTTTCTTTATAATTTTCTATTTCTACTAGTTGATTTTTTCGATAATCATAGCTTTTTTGAGCCAACAAAGCAGCTAATTCTCCTTGATTTTCCCGTAAACAAGCAAGAGACTTTACTGTTAACTGTTGATGTTTTTGCAAACAAAGAATATAGTCTAAATGTTTTTGTCGATAAGTTTCAATAGCATGAATCAAAGCATCAAAGAAAATTTCATAGTAAATAGATGGAGGTGAACCCACAGCAAAAGGTTGAATAATCCGCTTCTCAGTACAATAATCTAAATATTTATCAACTTGTTCTGGTGCTAAAGGAGGAAGGGGAAGTTTTAAGGTTTTTGTTGCTTCATTAATATAATTTAATATCGGTTCCTCTCCGCTTTCTTTTTGTTTCTTAGAAATTGCATATAAGTGATAGGTAAAGCGATATATTTCTTGTCTTGTAGTAAAAGCTGTTAGGTTTTTGGCAGAGTTATTAGAGTTAGATTTCTGCCGTTTATCATTTTCAAACTTATCAAGCTCTTCTATTGCTTTTTCAATAACTTTTTCAAGATATTGTTCGAGTATTATTTCAATTCCTTTTTTTGCTAATTTTGATGCGATTTTTTCTCTAATATTTTTGAAGTGTAATTTTTCATCCTTGCTCGGTTTATCTAAATTTTTTTTCAAAGCTTTTTTTTCTTCCTTTGTTAACTTTATATTCCTATTATTTTCTTCTTTTGAAGTGCTTAATGATCCCAGTGATAGAGTAGTTCTTTTTTCATGACTACTATTTTTCCACCATTGATACATAATCAATTGTAAGTAAGGAGAAGGGATTTTTTTCCCTTGATTAAGAATGTCAATAATACTATCTATTAACTTACATCTATATACCCTGTTGCTAAAATTAGCAACAGAAAAATCTGAACTTAAGACATTTTCATCTACTTTTATAGGGTTGTTAGAGACTTTAAAATAATTTGAACACAACTTATCGATGTCGATGTTAATGTCGCTATCTAGGTTCCAGTCTTTATCTTTAAATTTTCCACAATAAGTTCGTAATTCACTAATATCTCTGATTTCTATCACACATCTTATTTTATTACTTTGAGTATTTGTCTTACTTTGCTGAACGTCATATCCTAGCAAAATAATTTTGTTTAATAGTTCCTTTTCTGAGTTTTCTTTGGGGGGAACTTTTAGTTGTTCTATATACTTATAAAAATTTTCAAAGATGAGAATTGTCGACTTGTCTTGGGACGGATTTTGAAATGTGTCCCAAGCTTTAACTATCTCATTTATAGTGTCGGTATTTCTTTTAGAATTATCACTAAAGCAATAAACTTTAGATTGGAATTCGTTCATAGGTTTAAAATAGTTAACCAGGTCATTTTTCAACAATGAGCTTTTCCCCTGGTGTGTGTCACCAGAAAAAATAGTGAGAGGATAGTTTCTAATGTGTTGAACAAAATTATAGCGTTCAATAGGCTTTTCTATAGCTTTTTTGGCTGATTCTTTGGTTAAGGTATCCAAACTAACACAGTTATCCAAAATGGTAGGAATTTTTGCTTTAAACCGTTTTTCAAGTCGATATAATTGATCGCAACGGATACTAATGAGGAAGTGTACAGGTAAGGCATAAATTTCCATAGCACTAATGAAATCTTGCTCAAAAGTAACATTATGACACAGATTTTCGGGTCGAAAATATTCCTCAAACTGATCCAAAATGATAAATAATTCTCCCTTAATTATCTCTGCTAAATCTTTTAGTGTCTGAATAAAATCAAGAGTTTGATAAGCTTCTAAATTTTCTTTTTTCTCTGATTTCACTTGAGTCACTTCTTCAACTTCCTGTTCAAGTTTATGTAAAATTTCAGAGTGCAAGTCAATTACAGTTTTTTGTTTTTGTTGACCATTTTGTTGCTCATAAAATTCTCTAAGATTGACAACAGAAACAGCAATTCTTGCAGACTTATTCGGCAGTTTTTCAAGATTTTGATTACCTAAACCCCTAAGACAATTGACAATACCTGCTCGTAAAAAAGAGGTTTTACCAACACCACTGTCTCCATAAAGAACTGTCAGTCGAGAAACCTTAAAATGGTTGAGTATTCTCTTTTGATCGTCTTCTCTTCCAAAAAAGAAAATAGCATCTCTTTCCTCATAAGATTTTAAGTCTTCTTTATAAGGACAAACTTCGACTTCTGGAGTAGACATATTATTACCTCACTATGTTTGATTAATTTGCTTGTGACTGATCGTTATTGTCTTGGTATTTTTCAGAAGAATTAATATGGGTTTCTAACTCTTCTAGATAAGTTTTCCAAGGCTTATTAATGTTAATATCGTTAATATCAATACGCCAATTATGCCAATAATGAGCAACTTTTTTATTCAATTCTCCAATATCTGATTGATTGATTAACCATCCTTTTGAATTAGGTTCTCGTCCCTGTAATGGGGAAACAATAGTATCTAAAATGTCTTGTAATTCAGTATCAGTAGCACTGTAACCAAGGAATAAAATATCATGGGTTCTACAAAAGTCTGTTAAAACTAAGGTAGATAAAATTCTGCTATTCGCAAAGTCTTTTATAGAGTTAATCCCTAAAATGGCAAATTTCCATTGACTTTCTGATACTTGATAAATTTCTCCTCCACAAAGCTTTACTAAAACAGGATGGTTTTTCAAGGTTTCTTGATCTAACCATTGACTATCTAAATTACCTTGATTAAACGGCGTAATATGACCAATCTGAAACTGTTTACTCTTCGTATCATATTGATAAGAATATCGTTTCCAAGTTGGATTAATCCTCGTTATCTGACCATCATGTAGGGTATAATCTCCTGAGTAGTATAAAACAACAATTGTATTAACGTTACTGTGCTGATCATTCTCTTTTAAGCATTTTTCCAGGGCTTTTTCTAAACCACAATCATAATTAGTTGTAATAACTAGAGGATAATTTTCTCGTTCAGATTTCTTGGAAATTATTATCTTTGCTAGTAATTCTTGTGACTTATTACAAATATAATCTTGTCCATATAAATTTCTCAATTCTCTCTCAACCCAATCTGTTTCTTTAAAATGTTGTCCACAACACCTAATCTGTAACTTCGCAAAAGCTAAATTTTGTTCATCAATCAATTGCGGTTTGATATTTCTCTGTTCATCAATTTTTTGCATTACTGGACAAAGATGTTCGTTTCTTATTGTTTGCTGACATTTTTTATTTTCTTTTAAATCTTCGGCTTTTTCTACCGGTCTTTTTTCTGGTTCAATAGGACAAATGTCACAAGGAAAACCCGTAATTTTATCAGTTTTAATATGTGATTTAGAAGTTAGTTCATGAGCAATTTGTTGGTCTGTCGGTGGAAATTTAGAAACGTCTAAGACCTTACTATTATCATCATTACGGAAATTAAGACCGGAACCAATGAAAAAAATAAGGTCACCTTGTTTTAGAGACTGAGAAACTTCTCCAAAATGCTCCTTTTGGTTTTGGTTTATATGTTCCAGTTTTTTATTACAATCTTTAATAAATTGTTTTACTCTTCTGTAAACTACATCGTCTTTTGTACATTTAGTAATTGAAATATGATCTTTATTAATTGATTCAGGAACAGTTTTTTCAACTTCTGGATTAGCACTATTACTATCAACTACGGTAGCTTCCCAAAATGATAACACGTTTAGTTTATACATTTCACAAAAAGCTAAAGTATTAATACCAAGCTGAACACTCTGCTGTTTATACCACTCAGTTAAGTCTTCCAACTCAGGTAGATCGGTTTTTAGTTGTGATACATTTTCACCCAGTAAATCTTTTAGCTGTGTAATATTTTCAACCAAATCGGCTACTTGTGATCCTTTATGGGGAGTTGCCAAAAAAACAATGCCGAGAGTATTTTTTAGAATAGATAACAATCTCTTATCATCAGCCATTTTGAGCATTTCTTTAACAATTAAACCCCCTAAACTGTGAGTAATAAATATTAATGGTTTTTTATCCAAATTATAATAAGGGTCAATGATTTGCTCCATCAAAAATTTTGCGTTGTCAACTCTTGATGCAGAAGGATTTAAACGCCCGAAATTTTTCCCCAATTTCCACGATCTTTTGGAGTTTGGACTTTGGTGTCCAAATGACCAAACTCCAAATTTTGGAAACTCTTCTGCTAACCATTTAGGCCAGAAGTTTTTCTCTTTTTCCAATTCTGATTTTGATGTATCTTCACTATTTTCATACCCCCAAGTTAAGTAGGGATCACCTCCCAACCCATGAACAAAAAT
This sequence comes from Crocosphaera sp., assembly GCA_030065735.1. GTDB lineage: Bacteria > Cyanobacteriota > Cyanobacteriia > Cyanobacteriales > Microcystaceae > Crocosphaera. The sequence goes on along the minus strand of JASJDD010000005.1, from coordinate 23,269 downwards.
AATGTTACCTTTAATATTTTTAAGGCCTTCATCGTCTTTAGGATAACGTATTGGTAGTAACCCTTCGTTAGAGTTTTGGGGATTATTTTTCCAGATACTACTTATTTTAAAAATCATTTTATTACCCCCTTTTTAGCAAAATGGCTGATGAAGAGATGAAGATGTTAATAATAATGATAATTAATTACACCACAAACACTCTCAGACTGATGGCTGAGTCATCAATAACCAATTCAACGACCAGAGCTTGCAGGGATCACTCAAAAGTCCTTCTCTTCACCTGGTATCTATACTTAAATTATATTTCTCTCAATTTTATCTGCGTTATTTTTTTACATTATTTTACACAGTATTACCCTAACAATTAGATATAACAACACTATCTAAATTAATCATCATCAATCGTAAATATTGTATTTACTCCAAGGGAGGAGAATAGGAGACAGGGGGAATGAAGAATGAAGAAACAATTAAATTCTAAATTCTAAATTCTAAATTCTAAATTCTAAATTTGTCTCCTTCACCCCGTCACTGGTCACTGATAACTGCTCACTGGTCACTGATAACCGTCGCTTTAATCTTCAGCAAAAACGTAACGATATAACTCTTTAGGATCGGGTTCAGGACTTTCCTTAGCAAATTTGACGGCATCATCAACAGATGCTTGAACTTTTTGTTTAATGTCATCTAACTCACTTTGATTAACTAAGTTATGCTCAATTAAATAAGCTTCTAATCTTTCAATGGGATCTTTGCCACCCCAAAACTGTTTTTCATCGGGCGATCGCAGTTCATCGGGATCAGCCAAGGAGTGACCCCGAAAACGATAGGTCAAAGCTTCGATCAGGGTAGGTCCTTCCCCTGCACGGGCGCGGGCGATCGCTTCTTGGGCGACTTTTCTCACCGCTAATACATCCATGCCATCCACTTCAACCCCAACCATATCAAACACACTGGCTTTTTTGTAGATTTCGGGTTGGGAGGTGGCGCGATCGTGGGCCATACCGATGGCCCATTTATTATTTTCCACCACGTAAATAATTGGTAACTTCCACAAAGCAGCCATATTCAAACATTCAAAAAATTGACCATTATTGCTGGCCCCATCTCCAAAGAAACAGGCGGTCACTTGATCGGCGGTTTCATCTCCCATCATTTCCCGTCTATACTTACTCTGGAACGCTGCTCCAGTGGCCACAGGGATGCCCTCAGCCACAAAGGCATAACCCCCTAAAAGACGGTGTTTTTCAGAGAATAAGTGCATCGATCCCCCACGGCCTTTACTACAACCGGTTTCTTTGCCAAACAACTCGGCCATCACTTCACGGGGGGGAACGCCAGAACTCAGAGCATGAACGTGATCCCGATAGGTACTCGATACATAGTCTTCATCGGGACGTAAGGCTTTGATAATGCCGGTGGAAACGGCTTCTTGTCCGTTGTAGAGGTGGACAAAGCCAAACATTTGACCCCGATAATACATCTCAGCACACTTATCCTCAAATAAGCGTCCTAAGGTCATATCTTCATACAAGATTAACCCTTCTTCTTTGGTCAGTTGAATCGATGTTGTATTAAATTCAGGCAAAGTACGTTCAGAAACCATAACAATTCAAACTCTATTTAAGAACAATTGAACTAACTAATAGGGAAGCCAACCAAGAATTAAAAATATCGCTACAATCAGATGATTGAGCTAAGCTATCTTAACCCTTTTTTGGAAAAAGCAATTTCCTTCTGTTCCAGTTTAAACTGAATAGGTATCCTGCGGTTAGGTGCCTAAGCTTACCACAAACAAAAAAAATTTTTACTAAAATGAATCTTTAAGTTACAATTTTGCCAAACCTATTTTTGATTTTATAATCAAACACCTTGAATCCTATAGATGATTTTTTATCATCACCCTTGTTAATTCTAAATATATTAAAGTTAAGTCACCCTGCTCTGAGGAAGTCAACCGTGCGCATACCGCTAGACTACTACAGGATATTGGGAATTTTTCCCCAAGCAACAGATGAGCAACTCCGCCAAGCTTATCGCGATCGCAGTGTTCAGTTACCCCGTCGGGAATACAGTAACCAGGCGATACAAGGGCGCAGACAGTTGCTAGAGCAAGCTTATCGTGTTTTATCCAACCCTGATCAAAAAGCCAACTATGAAACCCAATTTTGGCAAGACCAAGCTGCTTACCAAGAGGAAGGCGAAAGGCCATCTTCTGGGTCAGGGACGGAGCGTAGAGGGGAAAGTTCCGGCTCGACGACTTCAGAGATTGAGATTGAGCCAGAGCAACTCCCTGGTAGTCTCTTGATTTTCCATGAACTAGGGGAATACGAGCTAGTCATTAAATACGGTGGAACTTATCTTCAGACCCTTCCCAATTCTTCTCTGTCCTTGGATATTGATGATACGGCCACAAAGCAGCGTACCGACACAATCTTAAGCATTGCTTTAGCTTATTTAGAAATTAGTCGAGAGCAATGGCATCAACAAGTCTATGAGCAAGCGGAGTTAGCCGGAAATCATGGATTAACCCTACTGGAAAAAAATAACCTTTTTCCCTCGATACAGACAGAAATTCGCGCAGAACTGCATAAACTTCGCCCCTATCGGATTTTAGAATTATTAGCGGCTCCCCTGAAAAATAAAAGCCAGCGTCAGACAGGGATTAAGTTATTACAATCCATGTTAGAAGAACGAGGGGGGATTGATGGCAAAGGGGATGATCACTCTGGATTAGGAATTGATGATTTTTTACGCTTTATCCAGCAGATTCGGAGCTATTTAACGGCAGCCGAACAAAAAGACATTTTTAAGCAAGAAGCCCAGCGTCCTTCCTCGGTAGCAGCCTATTTAGGGGTATATGCCCTAATTGCTCAGGGTTTTGCCCATAAACAACCGTCTTTAATCCTAGAAGCAAAAAGGGGGCTTGAGGGGCTAGAACCCCGTCAAGATGTGTCCATCGAACAATCAATAGTGGCTTTATTACTGGGACAAACCCAAGCAGCCGCCCAAGCATTAGAACGTTGTCAAGACCAACAAGCCTTAAACTTTATCCGAGAACAGTCTAAAGGGTCTCCTGATCTCCTGCCAGGGTTATGTCGTTATGGGGAGCATTGGCTACAAACAGAGGTTTTTGCCCATTTTCGGGATTTAAAAGGAAAAAAAGCCTCTTTAAATGACTATTTTGCCGATCAAGACGTTCAAACCTATCTCAAGCAACTGCTCAGTCCCGTTGCGTCTAAACCCCGAGCCGTTAAGAAAACAGAGAAAACCCAATCTCCTCGTACTCGTTCTGGCATTCGTCGTTATCCCGACTATCCAACCAATTCCCCAGGTTTAGAACAGGGAAACACGGTTTTAGCCCCCGTTCCCTTACCGGCTCGTTCTTCCTCTCCTGTGGATATCCGCGATGTCCGTCTTCGTAAGTGGAGGCAATATTCCCAAAGACTCAACCCGAAACCCTTACCTGAAACCGTTTCGGAACAACCCTCAAACATCAAGTCGCCGACAGCCCAAACTGCTCCAGTAGTTAACCCCTTAGCCAAGGCTTCTCCACGACGGAGTTCTGATAAAGTTGCCCTGGTTCGCCCCAAACTTGGTCTGATGGCGGTTGCTATTTTGGGAGGAGTGGGATTAATCGGACTGGGACTAACTTGGCTTCATCAAGCCAATTCCCCTTTATCGGCTCTAGAAAAAGGACAATATTCTGTTGCTCTTCATAAACCTTTGATTGATATCCCCGCAGCCGATGCTCAAATGGTAACGGCTACAGGAATGTTAACCCTGGAAGGGGCGCAACAAGTGATAGAAATGTGGTTATTGAGCAAATCTCAAGCCCTTGGCAAAGACCATGACATAGAATCCTTAAATAAAATTTTAGCTAATCCTTTACTGGCTCGATGGCAAAAACGGGCTGAAATATTAGAGCAAAATCAAAATTATTGGACTTATCAACACGAGGTTACGGTTAATTCCCTCAATCCTAATGCTAATAATCCTAATCAAGCGGTGGTGGATGCCAATGTTAAAGAAGTAGCCCAATATTATCAACAGGGTCAAGTAGGTCGTTCTTATAACGATAATTTACGAGTTCGCTATGATTTGGTCCGTCAAGGCGATCGCTGGTTAATTCAAGGAATTGATGTGATTAATTAAACAGATACTTGTTCTCAAAGGATACAGTTTTGCCGATGATATTGGTTTGACACTCTCACCGCTAACCGCTTGGGCGGTGTAGTGGGAGATTCCTGATTCAACGAGCAATGCTTTCTAATTGATCAGGGGATTGATATCATTATTTCTCTGATTCTTCTCCAAAAAAAGTCTGGTAAAGATTGAGAGGATTTTGCAGAAGAAGATAATCCTGAATGGTTTGAATTATGGCTAATCAGCAATCTAGACAGAAAAATTCTACTATTGAGTCTATTAGCAATTTTATCGAAGTTGCTAATAACAAAGGTATCCCCGATGAAACCATTTACAAATTACTTAAAAATCAAGGTTGGTCAACCCAAGATATTGATTTAGCCTTTGCTCAAGCCTTTGAAAGAATTATCGGTATGACTATTCCTGTTCCTAGCAAACAGAGGGGAGGATCAGCCAAAGAAACCTTTTTATATTTACTATCGTTTATTACTTTGAGTATTTGGAGTCAAGCATTAGGAAGCATTGGCTTTATTGCAGTTAATTATATGATCGATGATCCCTTAGATCGTTCTCGATGGTTCAGTAATTTGGCTGCAAATTTAGCACGGTTAATAATAGTTTATCCTGTTTATTTACTGTTCATGAAAGTTATTTTTTCTAATTTAGCAGAACATTCTCAAAATTATCAATCAGGCATTAGAAAATGGTTGACTTATGTTGCTTTATTTATCACTGCTTTAATTGTTATTGGTGATTTAGTTTGGTTTCTAACTTCTTTATTAACAGGAGCATTAACTTTAGGATTTGTCTTGAAATCCCTCATTGTTTTATTAATTGCCGGTACTATTTTTTGTTATTACTTACTTTGGTTAAGAGAAGAGTTGATTACAGTATGAAATCCCTTAATCGTTTTTTCCTTTGGCTATCTATTTTTGCGGTAACAATTGGTATTTTGACAGGATTTTGGTTATTAGGTTCACCTCAGTTACAACGAAGTTTAAAAGCAGATAAAAGACGAGTAGAAAACTTACACGATATTACTGAATTTATCCGCAGAGAAACCATTAAAAGTAAAAACAATTCAGCACTACCTCAATCTCTTCCTGATAAGGGTTATACATTAGATCCCATGAGCAAACAACCCTATGAATATAATATTATTGATGGCACTGAGTATCAACTGTGTGCTAACTTTGAAACCGATAGTCAAAAGAATAGAAAAAAAGATGACTTTTATCGAAGACTTGATCTATTTTGGGATCATCCTCAAGGAAGACATTGTTACACTTTAAATGCGAAAAAAACTCCCCCTGAACTTTATGATTATAGTCGTTATTAAGGAGAATATAACATGATAGATGAAGATGAACTATTGAATATAGCAATAACCAACATTAGGAAAGTTTTAAAATTCGATCCTTATAAAAGCTATCCTGATATTAATAATCGAGATGAATTTAAACAACTTATTAGGTCTACTGATGGTTTAATTCCTAATGATAAGTTTAATCATCGAATTCCTAAGAGTTGGAGAAATTATGACGGAATCGGTTTTGAAGTTCGTTCTTGTTATCAAATCGGTGATTCAAAAAGAATTCAAGCTGATTGCGATATGTCTTTAGCATTAAAGTCTTATAAAATTTTACCTGTTATGTTGGTTTTTTGCAGTACATCATTAAAAAACCCTTTAGCTAGACTGTCTAAAAGTTGGGAAGTTTATGAAGGAATAGATAGTTTCAACTTAGTAACATCAATTTCTGTGGCTTGTTTAATATTATCTAATAGTTCCTCTAATTAGCACTTGTCAAAGCTAAAGAGAGTGTTTAGGTGCGAGAAATGTTATCATCAAGTGGATAAGATGGTTTAAAATGTACCCATCTGGGTTATACTTGATGGGTTGAAGAAATGTGCCTCAATACGCTTTAATAAAAATAAAGCTGGTCAGTGTCATAGCTGACAGTCCATAAACATCACGGAAACCAAACAGGAGGTGTAAAGTTACATAATGACCCAAGTAGTTGTTGGTCAAAACGAACCCATTGAATCTGCGTTACGTCGCTTTAAACGACAGGTTGCTAAAGCTGGAATCTATACAGATTATAAAAAGCACCAATTTTTTGAAACGCCACAAGAAAAACGCAAGCGCAAGGAAGCGACTCGGCGAAGACAGCGATCGCGCCGACACTAAAGTCTAGAGATTCTTTGTTCATAGCTAGACGCGAATTCAGATAATCACACTTCCCCAGACTATCTAAGGGAAGTCGAATGGCCCTAACAACCCAACTTAAGTTAGGGCCTTTCAATGATCAACGACCCCATTTTCCAAGATGATAGTTAGATGAGGTTTCTGGGTATCCTATTTTATAGAACTCATAACTGGTTGTCACTCAAGCTTATTTTTCAATGACTTCTTATGCGTACAATTCTAGTAGCCGATGATAGCACTGCTCAACGTGAACTGATTGCTGGTTTACTGACGGATAATGGCTTTTCTGTTACCACCGCCATGGATGGGGCTGAAGCCTTAGAAAAGCTCAAATCCCTTGCTCCTGATTTGATTATTCTGGATGTGGTAATGCCTAATCTGAATGGTTATCAGACTTGTCGTAGCATTAAAAGCGATCCCAAAACGGAACATATTCCCGTGATTCTTTGTTCGACCAAAAATACCCAAGTTGATAGTTATTGGGGCTTAAAACAGGGGGCTGATGCTTATATTATTAAGCCGTTTCCTCATGATGAATTATTGGGAACAGTGAAACAATTATTACGAAATGGTTAGTTAGTATTAAACTAAAAAATTTAGAATTTAGAATTTAGAATTTAGAATTTAGAATTTAGAATTTGTAATTTGCATACTTCTACTATTCAATATTCTAATTCCTGGCTCCTAAAGTTTACTTTTATTCTATTTCTTGAGAACCATTGACTAGGGTTAATAGTGGTCCTGTTTGTTCTGTTCCCTTAACACTTAAATCACTATGACAGAGGATAACTTTGTCTTGTACTCGTCCTAATAAATCTCTCAAAATACGCTTTAAACGGGCTTGATCGGCTTCAAATTCGTCTTCAGGGGTTAAAGTTCGTCCTGACCATTCTCTCAGAAATAAGGGGGCGCAAAATAGCACTGAAGCCCCACCTTTTTCCCATAAATTAGATGATATATCTAGCCAAAATTGCCAACGGTGACAACTTTTTAAAGACCGATATTGGAAAATAGTTGCTAAAGTAACATAACTCGGTTTTTTTCCTAAGTAATAGAGAGGACGAGGGTTAGCTGTAATAGTTCCCCGTCGTAATAATTGAATAAACTCGATTAAGGTTTCTTTTGGGAATTTGGGGTTAGGATCATACTGTCGTAAACGGCGATCAATTTCCCAAAAATGTTGAGTTGTTTCTGTTAATTCTCTTAAAGCGGATAATTGTTGATAGGATAATTGATATTTAACTTCTATTAATTCTTGAATGGCTTTATCTAAAACTCTCATAGGAGTAGAAAGTTGGTCTTGTTTGACTTGATATTGTGTTTCTTTTATCCAATCAACAAGATGATTATAAGCGGCTGTTGCTCCATGACCAATTCTATCCCAACGGGGGTAGGTTTCAATGGGAAGAAATTGGGATTTTTCTAATTTAACCTCATAACAACTATCGGCAATTAAACCGGCTCTCACGGGATCAATAGCTGCTATTTTCTGGGTCGCATCATAACTCAAAGTGGTCAGCATTTGAGCAATATCATCTCCTGCAAATAATCTGGCTAAGCCCGGATAAACCAGTCCTAATAGAGTTATCAAGGCTCTAACTAAGGGAAAACTAATTAAAGGACGTTGTTCATTTAATGGTTTAACGGGAATATTAGCAGCTGATAGGATTTGGATCAATGTGTAACGAGCAATTTCGTCTAATCCTGGAGCAATAATGGCTACATCTTCGGGATTAATTTGCTTATTTTTAATTGCATCAACAATAAAATTAGCGGTTTTTCGTAATAATTCAGCACGAGAAATCGTTTGGATAGAACTAAAAAAATCTGGTAAATTTTCCACTGATAAAGGGTGAGTAGCTAATTGGACAATTACTTCACCATAATTACTCTGAATTCTGGGATAATTAGCTAAGATTTTTACCTGACAATGAGATGACAATTGGGATAAATAGAGAGGATCTGCATTTAATCCTAAACGAACTTGTCCATCAGGATTATAAGTAAATACGCCAAAGGCTTTATGATCTAAGAGAAACTGAAATAAATCTTTAGTAATAGCTGGATAATCATCCACATCATCAGCAAAAATCCCTTGATAACGATTAATTAAATGGTGTTGATATTGGGAATTTGGCAATAAATATCGCCAATAAAGAGTGTAAATTAAACCATAAGTTAATAAACCGCGATTTAAACACCATTGCTGCCATTCTAGAATCAGATCACCCCGTAATTGAGCCAAAGAAGTCCCCGTCATCTCTGAATTATTTAACTCTTCTAAAAAATACTCCCCCTCCTCTAAACCCTGTTCTAGAATGTAGGGGATATGCTCCACCATAATCCCACTAGCACCCGCTAACTGTAGTAAGTCTAGAGTTTGACGGACAAAGCGAAACTCACTATTTCCAGTCAATGTGGCTAAAAACGGGTTGGTGTGGGAGTTTCCGTTATGACTCTGACGGTACCGCCATAACTGAGTGGCGAGGAATTGTTCCGTTTCCGGACGTAAGAGCAGGGGAAACTGTGCTTTTAAAGACAGTTCCTCAAACAACAACGGCCAAAACAGTTTGATTTCATCTCTCATCCATCCTATGGGGGTTTTGCAGTAAATGGGGTAACTTCCGTTTACAGCTAAGGAGAGTCGATCAGCTAAATCACGGCGATTATCATCATTAGCGGAGAAAACTAACACTGATGAGGCCAGATTTTGGGTGACTGATTGAACAGAGGAGGAGCTTTTCTGCTGACGTTTGTCTTCAACCCAATGACAAAATTCTTTGACTAATTCGGTTGTTTTTCCGGTTCGGGTGGTTCCTTCAATCCACAGAGAGGTTCGCTTCACGGACATTCCTCAACTAAATGGGTTAACATACAATCATTTTGCAATGGTTTCTTGTGGGTTCTCTGTTGATTTTATTTTTTGTTTGTTTCAGGTAAGTCGAAATTATTATGAAATTTAAGTCCTTAATTAAAAAGACTTCTAATTGGTTAACAGCTACCCCAGAAAGGTCCTTAGATAACGCATATAAAGCAGCTTTAAAGATAAGGGAAATTGAAGATAATCATTTTGGTGGCCAAAAGGTCTCCAAGGAAAATGCTGACTATGGTGACAGTGTTGTTTCTTATTTTAAAACCGAAGTTAATGGTTATTTAAAAAAGATTAATATGGGATTAGGTGTGTTTAAGACCAGTCGCCTCTTCCTCAACATTTCCAATATACAAGAATTTCCTCAAGAGATCACAACTGAACGAGAATTACAAAAAAATGCCACAACGGCTGCTATTATTTTCGAGAAATTAGAGTTTATTGATGAAGTTACTTCTAAATATCAACCTAGGGATACACAAGTGATTGATAATGGTTCTCTCGTTTTAGCTAAAAAATCCTTAAATGAGCAAGAAACCGAACAAGTAGATAATCAAGATATGTCTCAAAATTCTGCAAAAACTTCTAATAATATTTATCAAGGTGCTTCCTTCCAAAACAATGAGAGTCGTTTGGAATCGGCTTCTCAAAAAACGGGCGTTTTACCTCGATCTTTTATTAACACACTCAATAAAATCAAACAAGAAATTGATCCAAAATCGGGAGAAAGCGAGGAACAAGTTCTCAATAAATATCGTAAATCTCGCTTAAGAACTGCCCTGTCTATTAAATTTATTTTGTTATTGATTATTGTTCCTTTATTGACTCACCAATTAACAAAAACTTTTTTACTAACTCCAATTATTCATCAATACTTTCATAACCACGAACAAGTTGTTTTTATCAATAAAGATTTAGAAGAAGAAGCCTTTAAAGAGTTAAGTCATTATGAAGAAATACTACGGTTTCAGGGTTTAATTGGTTTAAGAGAACCATTAGCGGAGGAAGAAGTTGAAAAAAAAGTTCAAGAAAAAGCCCAAGAAATAACAGAAACCTATCGCGCCCAAGGAATTGATTCGATTGGCAATGTTTTTGCTGATTTATTTTCAGTCACTGCTTTTGCTATTGTAATTGTTAGTAGTCGAAAAGAAATTGAAGTGCTTAAATCTTTTTTAGATGAAATTTTATATGGTTTAAGTGATCCAGCTAAAGCATTTTTGATTATTTTGTTTACTGATATGTTTGTGGGTTTCCACTCTCCTCATGGTTGGGAGGTGATTTTAGAAGGAGTTGCCCGTCATTTTGGTTTACCTGAAAACCAAGAATTTAACTTTCTTTTTATTGCGACGTTTCCAGTTATTTTAGATACGGTTCTTAAATATTGGATCTTCCGTTATCTTAATCGTATTTCTCCCTCTGCGGTGGCCACTTATAAGAATATGAATGAGTAGTTTAAGCTGCACAACTTTCTGAAAATTGAGGGTGACGGGGGAAAATGAAGAATTAAGAATTAAGAATTAAGAATTAATTTTTTCTGTTCATTCTACATTCTTCATTCTAAATTTATTGTTCCCCTGCTCTTCGAGTCTCCCAGTCTCCATCGACAGGTCAATTCTTCTTTTTACTAACCATCAGCACAGAACCGAAGGTAAAAAGAATCCCCATTAAACTCGACGGTTCTGGAACATTTGGAGTATCGGGAGGGATAGGCCTGATAATCTCTCTAGCAATAAATTGAAAATCAGCATAAAACTGTATAGTGTCTATTGAATTGGTAACGATTTCATCTAAAATCCAGGGATTGTCAGGATCAGCATCATTATTGGTGCCTTGACGAGAGGTAATTGAGTTGTCCGCGTCATCAAAACTGAGGGGAACTCGATAGAAGTTGTTGGTCTGTGTTATGGGAGGAAGAGGGGGCAAAACCAACTCTCCAGTCACCAAAGGTGGAGTCGGATCAAGCATATTAATAGCATCATTAATACTCGTGATGGCTAGATTTGCTTGCGTTTGATTCCCCCAAAAACATAAACCGTCGTCGCAAGAACCCATAAAATCAGGTTGAGTTGGATCACCAAAAATCTCATTGAATAGACCGGGTGGAAAAGCAACATCATAAGAGTCGATAATTTTAATTTCATTTTCTTCCAGTTCTTCTTGTGTTTTGGCACAAATTTCAGCGCCACTGATACAGATTTCAAGGTCACTAATACTGACAACATTACCACTGCTATCAGTATTAACTACCGTTGCAGCTTCGACAGAAGAGACCACAGCAAAGCTAAGAGATGTCAACATCCCAGGAATAATTTGCTTAAGTTTTAGCATTATTTTTGAACTAACAATTCATCAATACTTGTCCTTTTCTTATAGCATTTGCTTCTAGTTCAGACCGTTAGATAGCTGATTTTTTTTATATTTGAATTTCTCAATTAATTAAAGTAAAGCTGTTAGTAAAGTTTCTAAAAATAACTAAATTTTTTACTCTCAAAAACGATCAATAACAAAATAAAAAGAAACATAAATATAAGATTTTTGATAATAAATATAATAATATTTATCTACTGTCTATAAATTGAATTAATTAGTTACTTTCGTTAAAATAGCGAAATAACTTGTAAAATAAAACAAAGACAAACAGTAATAAACAATAGGTAATGAGCAGTAGGACAGGGTTTCCCGTTCTTAACATTCTTTAATATGTCGAGCCGCGAATAGTTTTTGAGACGGAACTTCTGACTTCGTTAATTTGCTACTGGGATTTTTACTTCATTAGTTAACTCATTTCCTTGTTCCCAACTGCTAATATTAGCGATGGTGGTTTGAGCAATAGCGGTTAAAGCATCCTTGGTAAAAAAGGCTTGATGAGCAGTAATGACAACATTTTGAAAAGACTGCAGGAGTTGAAAAGTTTCATCCTGAATAATACCGTCAGAATAATCTTGAAAAAACAGTTCTTCTTCTTCTTCGTACACATCTAAACCAACATAGCCAATTTTACCCGTTTTTATGCCATCAATCACAGCACGAGTATCAACTAATTGTCCACGACTGGTATTAATTAACATCACCCCTTGTTTCATTTGTTTAATGGTTTCTTGATTAATAAGATTGTGAGTTGATGGAAGCAAGGGACAGTGAAGTGAAATGATGTCAGACTTAGCTAATAATTCTGGTAAATCAACATATTTAGCCCCTGCTATGGCTGTAAAATGTTCATTGGTATAAACATCATAGCCTAATAAATGACAACCAAAACCTTGCATAATTTGAGCAAAAATTGTGCCAATTTTGCCAGTACCAATTACGCCTACGGTACTTTCATGTAAATCAAATCCTAATAAACCATCCAGGGTAAAATTATCATCTCTAACTCGATTGTAAGCTTTGTTTAATTTGCGATTTAGCATCAAGATTAACCCAACTGCGTGTTCTGCAACTGCGTAGGGAGAATAGGCAGGAACTCTGACAACTTTTAAGCCTAATTGACTCGCTGCTTGCATATCAATCATATTATATCCAGCACACCGTAGAGCAATTAATTTAGTTCCCTGTTCAGCTAAAATCTTTAAGTTTGTCTCATCAGCGATGTCGTTAACAAAGATACAAACACAGGGAAAACCATTGGCTAAAGAGGCTGTTTTCTTGTTTAATTGAGTTTCAAAGTATTCTAAATCGTGAGCAGAAGCAGCAGCTTGATTGGCAAGTTCTAAGAATTGGCGATCATAGGAACGGGTACTAAAAACAGCAACTTTCATAATGGTTTAAGTTAAGATTTAGTTAATAGATAATTTGGTTATAATCATGTTAACAGAATTATTAATGATGTCAAATTTATCAATTATTTAATTGGTCTAATAACACGACAAGGGTTACCCACAGCAACAACATTTTCAGGAATATTTTTTGTCACAATACTTCCGGCACCAATAACGGTATTATTACCAATGGTTACACCAGGAAGAATAATACAACTTCCCCCAATCCAAACATTATCACCAATGGTAATAGGATAGGCCATTTCTTTACCTGAAATTCTTTCTTTGGTGTTGATAGGATGGGTTGCTGTATAAATTTGTACATTGGGACCAAACTTAACGTTATCACCAATTTTAACTAGGTTACAGTCAAGAATAATACAGCCAAAATTAGCATAAAAGTTATCGCCAACATTAATATTATAGCCATAATCACATCGAAATGGAGATTCGATCCATACCTCTTTATCTGTTTGGAATAATTCTTTAATTATTTGACTTCTTTCTGCTGGAGTTCCATCGGGAATATGATTTAATTGTTGACATAATTTTTTCGCTCTTTTTCTATCGTTAAGTAGGTTTTCTTCAAAAGAATTATAATACTCTCCTTTGAGCATTTTTTGTTTTTCAGTGATAATAGTTTGCTTGTTTTCCATCGGATATAGGTAAGAGAATTAGCGTTTTTAAGATAGTTGAATATAAATTTTAGTTTTGCTCAATTAACTAGGAAAAAAAGGGAAGATTTTGGAGAAAGTCTTAACCATCAAATTATGAGAAAAAACAACTTCTGTGCGATAGCGCCGGAACGTAGTGAGGAACTTCTGACTTCGTTAACTTCCCTTTGACATCAACACCACTTAAAATTTATTAACGCTTAATTCTGCTTCTCCTTGTACATAATCTTCGAGTTGTATGCTTACAGGTTTGGCGTTCCAAATGTTATTACAATAGTCTTGGATGGAGCGATCGCTAGAAAATTTTCCCATTCTCGCTACGTTTAAAATGGACATTTTACTCCAATTTTCTTGATCTTTATAAGCTTGAGATACTTGATCTTGACACTCAATATAAGACTTATAATCCGCTAATAAAAGATAGGGATCATCGTAAAGTAAATTATCAACAATGGACTTAAATAATTCAGGATCACCATGAGAAAAGAAACCAGAATTAATTAGGTCGAGAACCCCTCGTAATTCAGGAATAGAACTATAATAACGACGGGGAAAATATCCTTGAGCTTTTAAGTCCAAAACTTCTGGTGTTGTTAACCCAAATAGGAAGAAATTTTCTGCCCCAACTTCTTGACGAATTTCTACGTTTGCCCCATCTAATGTGCCAATGGTTAACGCTCCATTCATAGAAAACTTCATATTTCCGGTGCCAGAGGCTTCTTTTCCTGCGGTAGAAATTTGTTCTGATAAATCGGCTGCTGGATAAACTCTTTGACCCAAAGTAACATTATAATCGGGTAGGAAAATAACCTTTAAGCGATCGCCGATATCCCCATCATTATTAACCACATCTCCCACTGCTGTGATTAATTTGATGATGCGTTTCGCCATAAAATAACCAGGGGCTGCTTTACCACCAAAAATGAAAGTACGGGGGGGAACATCTAAGTTAGGATTACTCTTAATGCGCTTATACAGAGTAATAATGTGTAAGACGTTAAGATGTTGCCGTTTATATTCATGAATGCGTTTAACTTGCACATCAAATAAGGATTCGGGGTTAACAACAACACCGACTTTTTGTTGAATATATTTAGCTAAATCTTCTTTGACTGCTTGCTTGGTTTCTCGCCATTGTTGACGAAATGTTTTATCTTCAGCATAGGTTTCTAATTTTCGTAATTCTTGTAAATTTTTAATCCATCCATCCCCAATTTTTAAGGTAATTAATTTACTTAAACGGGGGTTACTTTGTACAATCCAACGACGAGGTGTTACCCCATTAGTCACGTTAGTAAATTTTTCAGGGTAAAGAAGATAAAAGTCATGCAAAATTGTGTCTTTTACTAATTTTGAATGTAACTCAGCCACTCCATTAACATGATGAGAACCCACACAAGCTAAATTAGCCATTCTGACGTATCTTTCTCCACTTTCATCAATAATAGAAAGACTGGAAATTTTCCCGTCATCGTTAGGAAACTTGATACGAACTTTATCTAAGAAACGTCGATTAATTTCATAGATAATTTCTAAAACACGGGGTAATAATTGACCAAACATTTCGATGGGCCATTTTTCTAAGGCTTCTGGTAATAAGGTATGATTGGTATAAGCAAACGTCTTCTCCACAATATTCCAAGCTTTCCCCCATTCATACTCATAAATATCGACGAATAAACGCATTAATTCAGCTACAGCAACCGCCGGATGAGTATCATTTAATTGTATAGCCCATTGTTGATGAAAATTATCTAAATTGGGATTATTGATCAAATGAATACGAATCATATCCTGAAGGGAACAGGAAACAAAAAAGTATTGTTGTTCTAATCTTAATCTTTTTCCTTGGATGGGTTCATCGTTGGGATAAAGAACTTTGCTGAGATTTTCTGAGTTAACTTTATCATCTACTGCTCCATAATAATCTCCCACATTAAAACGTTGGAAATCAAACGATTCACAAGCTTCTGATCGCCACAATCTTAAGGTATTAACTGTGTTAACTTTATAACCAGTAATGGGAGTATCATAGGGTATTCCTTTAACTACATATTCAGGAACCCAACGCACATGAAAATTGTCATATCCATCTACATATTGTTCCGTATATCCCCCAAAATTAACAGTAACAGAAGCTTCCGGTCGCGCAACTTCCCAAGGGTTTCCATACTGTAACCATTTATCGGTTATTTCTATTTGCCAACCGTCTCTGATTTCTTGATCGAAAATACCGAATTCGTAGCGAATTCCATAACCAATGGCTGGAACTTCTAAACTGGATAAAGAGTCCATATAACAGGCTGCTAAACGACCTAAACCACCATTGCCTAATCCTGGTTCTTCTTCGGCTTCAATCAATTCTTGAATGTTTAGCCCCGATTCAGTAACCGCTTGTTTGACTCTTTCTACAATATCTAGATTAATTAAATTGTTTTCTAAATGAGGTCCTACTAAAAATTCTGCTGATAAGTAACATACTTTTTTGACATCATTTTTGAGTTTGGTTTGTATAGTGTTTAACCACCGTCGTAATAAACGATCTCTGACGGTATAAGCTAAGGCTAAATAAAAGTCATTTTTAGTAGCAATTTCTGGAAATTTACCTTGAATATAAAAAAGATTATCTAATAAAGCCCGTCGTAAAGTTTCAATTTCTAAACCGGTGCGATCATCTTCAACTTTGATGGAATTTTTGTTTATCATTGTTTTCTAAGGTGAGTTTGTTTAAGTTTCTCTTATTCTAAATCCTAGCAAAGCAATTGATCAAAAGTTTCAAGAATTTTAATATTTTACCTCGATTGAGATTAAATTATCAAAAAATTTAACTTTTCTTAACCTGAAGTTAACCTTTTCTTTGATCCCAGAAAGGGTATAATCATTATAGATAAAAAAGCAAAATTGACTACATAAATAATCAAGTAAATTCCATAAAAGGAGGTCAAATTAATGAAAAGTAAAACCGTAGAAATAGGTATATTTTCTATAGCTGAAGAAAATAAACAACCGCAAAAATCCTTAGACCCCTTAGCAGAAAACTTTGATTTTGATAGTTGGGCGAAAATGGTAAAAAAACAGATGAGAAAGTCTTTAGACTATCCTTTTGATCACTATTTATCTAAGTAATTGGCTCATTTAAAGCCGATTTTTTCTAGACTGCCCCGTGCCTCATCTAATTCCCATTGCACCCCTCCTTTTCTTGGAGTTAACTAACAAAACTTTAAGAATTTATTATTAACATTTTACCTTAAGTTTAAGCTGTTTTTTTATAAAATCTTAAGGGAAACCACTGAGAATAATTGGAACACATGACAGATAATTAGAGCATGATTTCTTAAATAGTCTAAACTATTTCAACGATTATCAGGAGACTGGAATTCATGCGGATTAAAACAATTATTGCCTCAGAAATGCTTGATTCACGGGGGAACCCTACGGTTGAAGCCCAAGTCATGCTCGAAGATGGTACCGTAGGAAGTGCGCTAGTGCCTTCTGGGGCTTCTACAGGGGAAAAAGAGGCGGTGGAAATGCGCGATGGTGATCCCAACCGTTACAAAGGGAAAGGGGTTCTTAAAGCCGTAGACAATGTAAATCAGCACCTAGCTCCTGCCCTCCTTGGTATGGATGTTACCCAACAACGGGCGATCGATCAAACCATGATTGACCTTGATGGCACCCCCAATAAAGCTAAGATGGGGGCTAATGCCATTTTAGCCGTTTCCTTAGCCGTTGCCCATACCGCAGCCAATTACCTAAAAACGCCCTTATATCGCTATTTAGGGGGAACCAATGCTTCCTTATTACCCGTTCCTTGTATGAACGTTATCAATGGGGGATCTCATGCAGATAATACCATCGATTTCCAAGAATTCATGATTGCCCCTCATAACGCCCCCAGTTTTGCCGAGGCCATTCGTATGGGTGCAGAAACCTTCCATACCCTCAAAAGTTTACTAAAAGATAAAGGATTAAGCACAGGGATTGGAGATGAAGGTGGATTTGCCCCGAATTTAAAATCCAATGAAGATGCCATCGAGTTTATCATAGAAGCGATCGAAGCGGCCGGTTACAAACCAGGGGAAGATATTTCCATTTGTCTTGATCCGGCCACCTCAGAATTATGGAAAGATGGCAAATATTTATTTTTTAAGTCCGATCAATCCACAAAAACCCCCTCAGAAATGGTCGCACTATGGGAACAATGGATGAATAAATATCCCATTGTTTCCTTAGAAGATGGCATGGGGGAAAACGATTGGGAAGGTTGGAAACAACTCACCGATAAAATTGGCAATAAAGTCGAATTAGTGGGGGATGATTTATTCTGTACCAATCCTACTATTTTAGCCGAAGGTATTGAAAAAGGAGTCGCTAATTCTGTTTTAATTAAGGTCAATCAAATTGGTAGCTTAACCGAAACCTTAGACACCATTGAATTAGCCAAAAAGTATAATTATAAATGCTTTGTTTCCCATCGTTCCGGCGAAACAGAAGACACCACCATTGCTGATTTAGTGGTGGCTACCAGCGCAGGACAAATTAAAACTGGTTCTGGTTGTCGCGGTGAGAGAATCGCTAAATTTAACCAACTCCTGCGCATTGAACGGGACTTAGGTAAAGCTGCCCGTTTTGCTGGTAAAGCTGCCTTTTTGTAAGTTTAAAATAGGTAGGGAGCATTCATGAAGTCAGAAGTGTGAAGTTTGAAGTCAGAAGTGATTAAAAACTAATCAAAACAAACTGCACTTAAAAGTAGGAAATAAAGAAAGGAAATTATTACTCGTCTTGCCTTTTTTTCCAACTTCTGTGCGATAGCGTCGGAACGTAGTGAGGAACTTCTGACTTCTGACTTCGTTAAGTATTTTCATAATCTAATTTGAATCCGTTTGAATTATGTCAAATGCCCCAATTATCACTGCTTTTATCTATGGAATTATTAGTGCTTGTTCCATGCCTTTAGGGTCCATTACCGCCTTATTATGGACTCCTGTATCGCGCACTATCGCCTTTTTGACTGCCTTTGGGGGCGGGGCTTTATTGGCAGCCTTAGTCATTGATTTAGTGGGCAGTGCGACGAAAAAAGGTCATATTATTGAATTAGTGATCGGTGCTGTTATTGGCAGTTTATTTTTTAGCTTTGTCAATCAATGGGTGAATAACTCTGGGGGGTTTTTGCGTAAACCCTCCACCACTTTATGCCATCTGACTCAAAAAGAAGCGCGCCGGTTTCAACAACGGGTGGATAGTCTCAAACGAATTAACTTATTTTATGATGCGAATCGTTCCCTGAGACAAAAATTAGCCAAAATTTTGTTAGTCACTCATTATCCCAAAGGAACCACCATTTATCGTCAAGACGATCCCAGTGAAACCTTATATATCATCAAAAAAGGTAAAGTCACTTTATTAGATCCGCAAGCTAACTTTGAACCCTTGAAACATCTCGAAGAAAACGATGTCTTTGGTCAATTTTCTTTCTTAACCGCTTCTCCCCATCAAACCATCGCCCAAACCACCGAAGACACAGAAATTGATATTTTACCCCGCCCTGACTTTGAACAATTATTGCCCACATCCCCCTATTTATGCCAGCAAATGGAAGGGTTTTGGCAAACACCAGAATTACATAATTATCTACAACAACGTCAAGGACTTGATCCCACTAACATGAAGCGTTGGCTGAGTGCAGCAACAAAAACCATGTATAGAGAAGGAACTATTTTACCGGCCGTTGAAATTGAGAATCAAGCCGAAGAATTTTTACAAATAGCACGACAAATTACTAGATTTCCTGTCTTTCGTTACTTGTACCACCATGAACTGCTCGAAATTGCTCAACGTTTAACCTATCATCACTATAAAGATGGTTATGTCTTCTTTCAACCGGAAGAAATTTCCGATCGCCTCTTTATTATTCATCAAGGGGAAGTGGAAATTATTTACCCCCATCATCTACAAAAACCCCCTGTTGTTCTTAAACCAGGAGATACCGTAGGAGAATTATCCTTTGTCACTGGGGCAAACCATACCGTCAGTGCAGTGGCCTTAACAGATGTTCAAGGTTGGGTACTGAGAAAACGAGATTTTGATGAAATGATCCAACAGTCAAAAAATTTAGACGAAAGTATCAAAAAGTTTTTAGAACAACCGAAAATGCAAGACTACTTGCTTAAACAACAAAATTTTACGTCATCCGAAGCGGGACAATGGATACAAAAAGCTTGTCAAAGCATGAACGCCGGTCATTTAATTCCCTCAGCCAGTACCATGTCTAGTACGGTGGCGCAACATAAAGATGCACCTATGGCTATCTGGTTGGGTTTGTTAATGGATGGTATCCCCGAAGCCTTAACCATTGGGGCCCATATTATTACAGCACCCTTAAGCCCTGCTTTATTAGCTGGTTTATTTATTTCTAATTATCCCGAAGCCCTTTCCAGTTCCCACGGGATGAAAGAACAAGGATTTTCTATCAAGAAAATCTTAATGATGTGGAGTTCTATTATGTTAATTACTGGAATTTTAGCGGCAGTAGGTAGTGTTATCTTTGCCAATGTTCCAGATAACTTGGTGTCTTTGGTAGGATCGATGGCCGCAGGTGCCATGTTAACAGTCATTTCAGAAACCATGTTACCCGAAGCCTACGCTAAAGGAGGTTCTATTGTGGGAATGTCCACTGTATTAGGCTTTTTATCTATTATTATTATTAATACTTGGGGTCATTGAAATCGATAAACAAGTATCTATTTGGTTATAATTTAGAGGCGATCGCTAGTTTTTGCAAAACTATAAACAATTCGTTAAAATGGATAAAATACTATTCAAAATAGAACCAATATGTCTAATAAAAGCAAGAACTTAATCGTAACAATCGATGTAGGGGGTACAGGAACAAAGTACAACATTTATGATCGTCAAACGGAAAAATTTATCCTTGAAGACACCCGTACAGATAAGGAGTTTCAAGAAAGATTTTCAAATCAACCCGAAAATGAGGAAGCTAAAACAGAGTTCGTAAATAGATTAATTGAGTTAATTAACGATGCTTTAGAAAAGGCAAACGAACAGGATGAAACAGATTATAAATTGGAAAATATTCGTGGAGTGGGAATGTGTGTTCCTGGCCAAGTTGAGCCGAATGGAGATATTAAAGAAATAGCAATTTTTAAGATAGAAAATTTCAACCTTAAAAACGAATTGGAAAAAGAATTGACAAACAGGTATAACCAACACATTACTTGTGAAGTTATTCATGATGTATCAATGCACACACTGGGAATGTACAGAGCGCTTAGAGAGAAAAAACCAACGGTAAACATATCTTCTCTTCTGGTTGTTTCTGCAGGTACTGGTACTGGTATAGGAATTAGGCTAGAAGATATAAACCCTAGAAATAATCAATATAAACTGATCTATGGATCTGAATTTCAGTTTTCGGCTAATCTTCTAAGAGGATATGGAATTAAATGGAGTATCGACGAACTGCAGAGTATTAGAACAGGAAATGAAGAAAGATGTCCTTATATTGGCTGGAAAACTGCTAGGAAGGGTATTGAATCTACCTTCAGAGAACGTATAGTTGAAATATTAGAAAGTCCTACAGCAATAAAACTCATAAATGGTCAGAATATCACCAATCTCTACGATGAAATTATGAAAGAAAATATGCAAACTCTTCATCTAGCCCGTAGAATATTCATTGAATACCTAGACAGTGATAATCCAGATAATTACAAAACTTCAAGCGAAGAAAAAATTAAGGAAAGAGTTGAGAATCGTTTTAAGGAGATAGTAGACAATTTCAGGTATAGTCGTTTTATTCGAGAAATTGAACTATTTAAAGATATTCCAATGCCAATTTATGAAATGAAAGAAATAATAAAACCAATAGAAAGAAAGAGGGCATTAGAAATAGTACCAGAAAAAGTAAAAGAGTGTAAGGACATTGGTAAAGCTGCTGATAATGATGATAAGTTTGCGCTTAGTGTAATAGATGAATGCGCAGAAATTTTGGGACATTCTTTGATTATGATTATTCAAATTATACAACCTAGTTGCCTTGTTTTGGCTGGTGGTGTATCTAATTCAGACAAATGGTTTAATAAAGTTAAAGAAACTATCGAAACGAATATCACCAAAGAAATTACAATTTTCAGACCACAAAATATTAAACCAGATTCTTGCAGAAATACAACAGAAGTTCAACTTCTCGGTGCTGTGGAACTAATAGAACCAATTAATGGTAGATAAAATACTAAATTGCCCTAAATAATGGCAATCTCTCGGACAAAAAGAAAGTTGTAGTTTTAGCAAGTAAACAGAATTCAGGAGGGATATTTTAAATGATGGCCTGTTGTTAACCACGAGGTTTAAATAAAAATCAAAAAGCGTTTTAGCCATAAATTTTTCTTAGATACAGCAATTTACTTTAATGTTAAGTTTTATAGAAATGCTGCAAAAAAAAATATGTCTTTCAAAAACGTGATTTCAACTGTTTAGGTTAATATTCAGACTGCAAATTCTATGAAATTATTACCTTATTATTTTCTAGCCTTAGCTCCCATTATCACTATTTTTTTATTATTAGTTGTAGCTAGGCGATCGGCTAAAGTGACTATGCCGATCGCTTATCTGGTAACAGCCATTTTTGCACTGTTAATGTGGCGGGTTTCCTTTGCAGTGGTAGCTGCTTCAACGTTTGAGGGACTGGTAATGGCCGCCGAAATTCTTTACATTGTGTTTGGTGCTATTCTACTTAGCAAATCGGATCAGATTGACTCATCAAAAAGTCTATCATGTAAAAATCATCTTCTGAATCGATTTCCAGTGCAGCCATTTCACTCATAATATAGAGGGCTATTTTTCCCCCCAGTCGGTTTTGGGTTTCTTGGAGTACCCAAGGTTTAAAGACATAAATTGACCCATTTTCTACATATTGGGGGTTCATATCTTGACGACGGGGACGATGACGATAATCATAGTTAATAGACTGAGCAACCCCGTTGATTTCTTCCCAAAGAAAACGATGAGACGGGGACACAGATAAGAGAGAGTCGGCTTGCTCTGCTTTTAGTTTTGCGATCGCTTGATCAATATCGACTCCTGTTCTGATGGGAGAAGTACATTGTAAAAATACCAATAAGTCTGGGTTGATGTTTTGATTTTTTAATGCTTGGAGGCCATGAATCAAAGCCGACTCAGAGGAAGCCGTATCATTGGCCAACTCAGCCGGACGATGGATGATGTTTGCGCCGTATTCAGCAGAAATGGTAGCAATTTCTTGATCATCTGTGGAAACATACACTTGATCAATCGAAGTAGACTCTTGAGCATCCTGAATTGAATGAGCAATTAAGGGTTTCCCTGCTAAGAGACGAATATTTTTACGGGGAACCCCTTTTGAGCCTCCACGCGCCGGAATAATGGCAATAGTTGTCATGGCTGAACCTTTTATCCTTCATAATAATAATAGAGCATTCCCCTAGTCCCTTATTTGTATAACAAAATGGAACAATGCGGTAAACTCACATCTTGCATCAGAACAAAAATACTTAATAATTAGAGGCAGAAGGCAGGGGGCAGGAGGCAGAAGGGAGGAAAAAAACTTAAAAATAGGATT
>JASJDD010000166.1 GCA_030065735.1 Crocosphaera sp. | reverse complement strand
ATTTATAGTCGGGAACAGTTCCAGCCCGACTCTTTTAAGGTTGATAGCAGCAGAAATGTCTCTATCAACCCAGATTTGTTCGACTTCATCCCAATATTTTCTGATACCACAATCAGTAAACACAAACTCATCACGATAACACAATAATTGAGATGTATAGGCAGGGTTGACTTTTTTGACCACAGCACCAGCTTTTTCGGCTATGTAACTGAAAATATCAAAAAACTGCCCAAAAGAAGCATCAGACCAGGACTTATTTAGTCCTGACTTAGCACCTTGACCATTAGGGAGATAATTCCCCTGATGGTCTTTTTTTGTCTTATTTCGCTTTCTTAATCCTCGTAAATTAAGGTTTTCAACAAAGAATACTTTTTTGTCGCTACGAACTAGGGAATGAGCAATTTTATAAGCATGATCTTTTCTGGCTCTAGCAATTTGTTGATGCTTTCCTGCCTCCCTTTTAGCCAATTTTCTTCTAGCTTTAGAGCCCTTTTTCTTGGCATTTTTTCTTTGAGAAATCTTGGCTAATTCATTTTGACTGTTTCGATAGGACTTAACAGAAGGCAATTTTTTCCCTTCTGAAGTCGCTAGGTAATCATCCTCAAAAAGTACCGCATCTATTGTTAAATCTTTTTTCTTCTCAGGTAACAGTTTCTTTTGAGAATAGAAAGTGGGCTGATCTCTTAGCTCTAAAGGTGGCAGACTGCAAGAGATGTAGCAAAAGTCACCACTAGGGACAACATAGTTGGTGCGATTACTATCCCACCAACGAAAACGATCCCCAATTTGCCAATTGTACCAATATTGACAAACCCTCAGCCAGCTATTTAACTGGCTTTTTTGGGGGGTCTCAGGGTAGCAACGGTACTGATAATTGAGGATCATTATTGTTGATTGAGCATGAGTGAATATATAATTGACATCACTCATCTTAGCACAAGGGAAAATTAAATGTCAATGAAAAATGATTTTTATAGTCGGGGAAGGTCAGTAAGTGACTTAAAAGCTCATCTAGTTTTAACCACAAAATATAGGAATAAGAAATATATTGAAAATCAAACCCGTCCAGAATCATAATCTCGGACGGCAATTCATGAGGGGCTGGGGGGCGAATCGCATTCGCCCCTTTAAAAGCCCCGTCCCACGCTGATTTGTGGGTGTTTTTGAGAGAAAATACAGCGTGGGGCTTCTTGCCGAAGAAGCTAAGCATAAACCCTTCCCATTGTTTATCTTCTCTATGAGATAAAATGTGTTGTTTAAGTATAGGAGTTTAATGGATGATTTCTCTTGACGGGACTACACCAATCAACAAAACTAATAAGATGACTAACCTTTATGAAACAGATTTTGTGGAGTGGACGATTAAACAAGCTCAAGCATTAAAGGATCATAATATAAAAGCTCTTGATTGGGATAACTTAAAAGAGGAGATAGAAGAGTTGGGAAAAGAGCAAATTAATGCAGTCCACAGCTTTCTCAAGCAAATTATAATCCGCAGATCAATGTCCTTATACGTTTGAAGATTTGATGACAAGATTTACGGAAAATTAAACAATCTGAGTCAACATATTTTACTCTTCTTCTCCCCATTTATTATTAGATTTTTCAGCAACTCGTAAAGACTTTTTAGACTGTATTTCATAAGTAGAAGGTAACAATTCTAGTTGTTGAGGTTTTGGGGTTTTTGTTCCTTCTTTTCTACGCTGTGATATTCGCTCCTCACTGGTGTCTTCTGCTACAATTTCATAGAGGGTTGCTAACTTGTTCTTACCTTTCCCTTTCCGTAAAATACGACCCAATCTTTGAACATATTCCCGTGCGGAACTGGTTCCCGATATAATAATAGCAACTTTGACCTCTGGAACATCAACCCCTTCATTTAAAACATGGGAAGTGACTAAACTTTTATAAATTCCTTCTCGAAACCGTGTTAGAATGTCGTGACGCTCTTTTACTGGGGTTTGATGGGTAATTGCAGGGATTAAAAATTCTTGAGAAATGCGGTAAACTGTCGCATTATCATTAGTAAAGATTAACAAAGAATCTTGATGATGTTCACAAACTAATTCCGCTAACACTCTTATTTTTCCTTCTGTACCTGCTGCTATTTCTTTAGCCTCTCGATGGGCTAACATTGCCCGTCTTCCGGCTGGACTTCTGGCACTGGCTTTGACAAAAATTTGCCACCCGTTTAAACTCCCTAAGGAAATATTAGATTTGCGTAAAAAATCATTGCGAATTTGTATAGCTTTATCATAATTTTTTCGTTCCGTTTGTGACAATTTAACTTTGATTTCTACTACCTTATGATCCGCTAACGTTCCCCCCGCAAGTTCTTTCACTCCTTTGCGATAAACCACCTCACCAATTAAACTATCTAAGTCACGATGGCTACCATCCGCCCTTTCTGGTGTGGCCGTCAAGCCTAAACGGTAGGGAGAAATGGAGTATTCTGCAATAACTCGGAAAAAATCTGTGGGAAGATGATGACATTCATCAAATATCTGTAAAGCATAACGATTTCCCAAGGTTTCTGCATGAATAGCTGCACTGTTGTAAGTCGCAATTAAAATGGGACTGCGATCGCGTGATCCCCCTCCCAATAACCCCACCTCAATATCAGGAAAGGCTGCACTCATTTGAGCATACCATTGGTGCATTAAATCTAGGGTAGGTACTATAATCAAAGTGGTGCGAGGCGTAGCGATCATGGCTAACTGGGCTAAATAGGTCTTTCCTGCAGCCGTGGGCAAGACAACTACCCCTTTCCGTCCTGAATGCTTCCAAGCCTCTAACGCCTCCGTTTGATGGGGATAAGGTTCCCTCTCAAAACTAGGGGTTAAGTCTAAAGGAAAGAATTCCTTGGCGTTATCAACAAAATTGAGATTATTCCCTTGCAAGATTTCAATTAAAACCCGATAATGGATAGCCGGAACCCGAAACTTCTCGATGCGGTCATCCCAGGTAGCAAACTCGATCCATGCTTTCCCTCTTGGGGGTGGATGTAAAATTAATGTGCCGCGATCGTATTTCAGTTTACTGGGACGTGCCATGTAGTGATTTAGTATTATATATGATTTATACGTTATAGAATTTGATGGATATTCTCAACCACATCCTCAACAAAATCAACAGTTTTACCGACTAAAATCTCATCAATCGGCCAACGGTTTCCTATATTATAGGTTGGATCGATGTCTGCTTCATGAGCAATTTTATTTCTACGATCAACAATAAAAGTTAGTTGTTGTTTAATATCTTTGGCTGGTTTGTTCATATTATTGCCTACTTCATCCCATAACTTTTGATCAGAAATTAATCGAATCGCATCAGCAATTTTATCAGGTTGCTGAAAACTTTGATATCCTAAAGTTTCTCTAATTTCATTTTCTAACCAACTGATATTATTCAATCGGTTGACCATACTATTAGATATCATAGGCAATAATTGAGAAAGCTGGTAAGATTGTTCTAGAAATTCAGAGCCATAATTTTGCTGAATTTCTGTTTCTAACCAACTCTCAATATCTAACGCTATTTTTCTTTCTTGAATCGCTCCTCCTAAAGATACTTTGAAGCGAGAGAATGCTGATTTAGAAGTATTTGCAGACACCGCAGGTTCAGGACGTTGTCCTCGATAAATTTCTAACATTCCTAAAGTAACAACTTCATGAATATAGTAATCTAATGCACTTACAGTTAACACTAAAGCTGATCTTAATATATCTGATAAATCTAGTGCAGATGTTGATTGAGCTTTAATAGAATTATGCAATGCAATAAGATCCCTAACCCTCTTAATACTAACTCTAAATTGATCAATTGCTGAGTGCATAAGCTGATGCTAAATTAATTACTTTATCTGCTAAGTCTGAAAATTTTTTTCTATTTTCTTCTTTTGATGCTTGGATTAGATCCACTACCCATTTCTCTGACCATTTCTCTGAGTCTAAATCTCTATTACGAAAAGAATAAAGAGGTTTCTTATGTTCTCTGAAACATAAATCTAACAGTATAAAATTTTCAATTTTTTGTAAAAAACAATTATTATTCATTTCTAATTTTTTATAATCTGTTAAAGGTAACATCATATGATTTTGCACTAAACTAGGAATTAATTTTTTAGAAATATCTTCTTCATTTTTTTTTAGCCATTTGTTTAAAAAAGTCGTTTTGTTTTTAATCAAAGAAACATTATTATCATAACTAATAATGCCTAAACACTTGAGTGTAACATTAGGAAAAGGGTAAGTTGCTGTTTTAAAAATTGGTAATAAACTGGCTTGCTTTGCCCAATGATACCATTTAGGTAACACCCTAGATAACGAATCAATTGACATTGCAGAAAACAAATCAGGGTTTGTAGGAATGATCAAAAAATCACTGGTCATTAATAGGTTTTGATTGATGGCTCCTAAACTCGAATTCATATCAATTAAAATATAATCAACATTAAATTTACTAGCTGTTTTATTTAATAAATTAGTAATAGAACCTGGTAAGTTTTTCAGGCTTTGAAGTGGATTTCTTAAGTCTTGAGCCATATTTAATGTCGCTTCATATTCAAAAAAACCTCTATGACCAGGTAATAAAAATAAGCCTTTTTGATCATCTATAGGAATACAATCTACTGCTTCGATAGCTCTCGGTTGAGACTCAAATGCAGGAGCTAAACCAGTCTTAATATTTAACCTTGTGTTGTAAATTTCTTCAATTTTATCTTGCTCCTTTTGGGTTTTATATCCTAAAGTCCTTGCTGTTAAAACACAATTAGGATCAGCGTCCACTAAAATAACTCTGTGTCCTTTTTTTGCGAGCATCCAACCTAGATAAAAAGTAGTAATTGTTTGGCTAAGGTTAAATTCATAATTGAATATAGCAATTTTTTTGACCATTTTATTTCTCCTTTTTAATAATTATATCAAACCCAATAATAATTAACTCTGTCCTCAGTATTCTAGTTCATTTTACTTAACACTACATCATTTTATTAGTCTTAATATTTTTCTTATATTTTATTGATTATCGTAATCTGAGATAGTTTATAATAGATTAACTTAAGGAAAATATACTTTCTTTTATCAATGTCCAGTTATTCAGAATCAAACCCTACCCCTAACATTGCCACCAGTAAATCCCCTCATACTGATTATCGTCACCTTGAGGTTAAGAAATTAACCCCAATGTATCAGCATTATGTGACAGTAAAACAACAGTATCCTAATGCTTTATTACTGTATAGAGTAGGAGATTTTTTTGAATGTTTTTTCCAAGATGCTGTTACCATTTCCCAAGAATTAGAGTTAATGTTAACCAGTAAAGAAGGGGGCAAAGAAATTGGTAGAGTTGCCATGACTGGTGTGCCTCATCATGCCTTAGATCGTTACAGTCGTTTATTAGTAGAAAAGGGCTATGCTGTAGCGATTTGTGATCAAGTTGAAGACTCAGCCCAAGCAATAGCACAAGGGCGCATGGTAGAGCGAAAAATCACTAAACTTTTGACACCAGGAACCCTAACAGATGAAGGAATGTTATCAGCAAAACAGAACAATTATTTAGCTGCAGTTGTCATTGCTGGAGAACATTGGGGACTCGCTTACGCTGATATTTCTACCGGGGAATTTTTTACCACTCAATCCCAAGATTTAGCTAATCTTAATTTAGAGTTATTAAGGCTACAACCGGCCGAAATTTTAATCCCAACTAATGCTCCCGATATTAATAGTTTATTGCGCCCTGGAGAGAAGTCTCAATATTTAGCTGATGTCTTACCCGACTGTTTTTGTTATTCCTTGCGATCGCAAACTCCTTTTACCTTAAATGAAGCAAAAAGTAAGCTATTAATTACCTTTCGGGTAAGGTCATTAGAAGGGTTAGGGTGTGAACATTTACCCCTAGCCATTCGGGCAGCCGGCGGTTTATTAGACTATATAGAAGATACCCAAAAAGCTCATCAAGTTCCCTTGCAACTTTTACGCACTTATAGTCAGGTTGACTTCCTTATTTTAGATTATCAAACCCGTCGTAATTTAGAAATCACTCAAACGGTGAGAGATGGCAGTTTTCATGGGTCTTTATTATGGGCTTTAGACCGCACCTGTACAGCAATGGGAGGTCGTGCCTTACGTCGTTGGTTACTAGAACCTTTGTTAAGTATTAAAGGAATTATTGCTAGACAAAATACCATAGAAGAATTAGTTGAAAGTCCATCTTTAAGACAAGATATAAGACAATTACTACGTAGTATTTATGACTTAGAAAGAATTAGTGGTAGAGTCGGGGCAGGAACAGCAAATGCGAGAGATTTATTATCATTAGCTGAGTCATTAGTCAAGTTAAAAGAATTAGCAGAATTGGCTGCTCAAGGGGAATCTCCTTATTTAAAAGCCCTACAAAATGTTCCTCCAGACTTAGAACAATTAGGTCAATATGTTATTGATCATTTAGTTGAATCTCCTCCGCTACATTTAAAAGAGGGTGGCGTTATTAGGGATAATATTAATGCTGATTTAGATACCATGCGGAAACGGTTAGAAGATGATCGTCAATGGTTGGCTAATTTGGAAATTACAGAAAGAGAAAGAACAGGAGTTGCTAACTTAAAAGTTGGCTATAATAAGACCTTTGGTTATTACTTAAGTATGCCTCGCAGTAAAGCAGAACAAGCCCCAGGAAATTATGTTAGAAAACAAACCTTAACCAACGAAGAACGCTATATTACCCCTGAATTAAAAGAACGAGAAACCCGCATTTTAACCGCACAAGATGATCTTAATAAATTAGAGTATGAAATTTTTGTAGAATTGCGCTTAAAAGTAGCAGAAAAAGCCCAAAACATTCGTAAAATTGCTAAAGCGGTGGCTGCTATTGATGTCTTATCAGGATTAGCAGAAATTGCCGTTTTTCAAGGGTATTGTCGCCCCGAAATTTTAGACAGTCGGTTAATTGAAATTATTGATGGTAGACATCCCGTTGTCGAACAATCTTTAGGTGCTGGTTTATTTGTCCCTAACTCGAGTAATATGGGAAATAATTATCAAGAAACTAGCCCAGATTTAATTATCTTAACAGGGCCCAATGCCAGTGGAAAAAGCTGTTATTTACGACAAGTTGGCCTCATTCAATTAATGGCCCAAACCGGTAGCTTTGTCCCTGCTACGGCTGCAAAATTAGCCATTAGCGATCGCATTTTTACCCGTGTGGGGGCGGTGGATGATTTAGCTACAGGACAATCAACTTTTATGGTAGAAATGAATGAAACGGCAAATATTTTAAATCATGCTACCGAAAAATCCTTAATTTTATTAGATGAAATTGGACGAGGAACGGCAACTTTTGATGGACTTTCGATTGCTTGGGCGGTAGCAGAATATCTAGCTACAGAAATACAAGGAAGGACAATTTTTGCCACTCATTATCATGAATTAAACGAACTGGCTTCTATTCTTTCTAATGTAGCTAATTATCAAGTTACCGTGCAAGAATTACCCCATGAAATTGTCTTTTTACATCAAGTTAGACCGGGAGGGGCAGATAAATCTTATGGGATTGAAGCAGGAAGATTAGCCGGTTTACCGAATTCTGTAATCAGTCGAGCAAAACAGGTGATGAATCAGATAGAAAAACATAGTAAAATTGCCTTAGGATTACGGCAAGGAATTACTCAATTTAATCCGATTAAAAACACCGAAAATAAGCAAGAATTAATCGAACAATTAGATATTTTTGATGATTTCTAAGAGTAAGAGTTACCACCTACTTTTTTCCTGATAACCTGTAACAAAATCTACTAACAATTAGTAGGTAGGGAAGTTTAACCAATATTAGCGAGTAAATTGTTTAATCCTGCTAAGATTTGGCTATCTTTTACCTGGTTTTCTGCTTCAATAATCTTCCCATTGGGAAACATCCGAGTTAACCAAGGAATTAAGGCGTAATCAAGAGAATGAATCCCTTCTCCTGCTACAATAATATGAGTCATGGAATCGGAAGAATAGTGGCCTTGAGATAACAAAAGTTTTAGCTTTTCATGGATGCTTTTTATCCAAGGATTAATCACTGTTTCTATCATCTCTTGACGATTAACTGACCAAGATTTTTGGGCTAGGGTGGAGGAAAATTGTTCTTGTTGTTGTAAAATCAATCTTGTTAATTGAGAAGCTTCGATTAAGGCATTTCCTAAATTATTCTTGTCTAAGCTTTGTTTGAGAATTTTTCTTTTAGAAGTTTCAGCCATTCCACAACTAGGAAACGGTTGAGGAAGCAGAGGAAATGTTAGGGTTGTTTTTTCGTACCATTGAGGATAAATTAAGTGACAGAGAATATCTTGATCAATTCCTTGAATTCCATAAAATAATTGTTGAGTAATCATGCTGGAAATACCTTGAGATAAATCAATTATCGATAATTCTGTTATACTTTCTGTTAGATTAATGACACAACATAATAATCCTTTATCTAATGGATTTTGAGACATATGACTTAAGGTTAAAGCCAGAGATTTAGGGAGCCAAATAATCTCTTTTGATTGACTAAGTTTCAGGTTTTCTCTAAGCATATTTTTCAGTAAATTTCGATCCCTTTCATTCCATCGAGAGGGACAAATCAAAACAATTGCTTTGATTTTCTCTAAAATAGTTTTTAACGGTAAAGTGTTCTCTACTGTAACAGATGAGGTATTAATACTCTGATCAAACATCCTTAAGTATTCTTTGACATTTTCTAAGATATTTTCATGGCCAAATGATTTCACATCAGACAAATTTATGAGTTCAGAGAAACGATAGGTTTTTAATTGTTTTAAAGAATTATTTTCTGAATAGAACGTAAATAAATATCCCTCAATTTGATTATTTTCTATGTCAAAGCCCAAATACCAATTCTCACCAATTATAGCTCGATTTTTTATCTTTTCTTCTTGTAAAAACTCCTCTAATTTTTCTTGCAGGTGATTCAAATAAGCTAAAAATTTTGTTTCACCCTGTTGTCCTAAACCATACATTCTCTCGATACCTTCTTGTAGAGACTCAGCATAAATATGTAACTCTTCTAATAAGGGTTTAAATTGGGTTTCTAGTGACTGATTTAAGTTATTAACCTTAGGATTTTTGGCGGTTAATGATGATAGTTCCCTATCTGTTGATAATTCTGGAAACCAACTTGAAAGTAGGGCTTGTTTTTGTTGTTCTAGGGTAGCAATTTCTTGTAACAAAGAATCCCGTTGATGATATAATTGCTCTAGTTCCCCTTGTAAAATGCGATCGCTAAGGGTCTGCTCAACCCGATGTAAAATCATCTCACTCAGTCGCTCAACTTGACTATCATCATGATTTTTTAGGCTAGATTGACCCAGGAGTAAATGGTGTCGTATTTTTTCGAGTAAAATGGACACCTCAGGATGAGCCTTAAGCTGATCTTGCCACAAAATCTGCTCAAGCTCACTAATTAAGGATTGAACATTATCTTGAACCGTCACAATAACCTTTCAAACAAACAAAAAATAGGCAACTTTGAGAAACTTTAACCATTAAGTCGATGATTTTTGATAGGCTTAGCATAGCAGATCAATTTATAATCTGC